>JAQWTH010000010.1 GCA_029242795.1 Candidatus Pelagibacterales bacterium
AAAACAAATAAACTGACAACAACTTCTTATAATTTTTGGACCGAGAGAAATGTATGGGGAAATAGTCAATTATGCAGCACAGACAAGTATATGTCTTTAGGCAAATGTAATAGTGGTATTTTAAGAGAAAAAGAAGAATGCACTATATTATTCGATGGTAAATATAATGAAATAAAAGTTCGAGGCTTTAAACACAAGATAGATGAAGCACGATATTCACGTCTATCCAGAACAAGTCTTACCACAGAGTCAACAAGCTTTGATGGCAATAGTAGTGAAAATATTAAGACTAAACTTAAATCACTTAAAAAACTACTTGATGAAGGTTTAATTAGCCAAGAACAGTATAATGAAATGAGCTCAAAAATTCTTGATGATTTTTAACCTCTAAAAACACCTTCTTATTTTTTTTCATTCTTAAAAAGAAATTATTCGCTGATGGTAGATAAAAATTTTGGATTTGGTACTCAAATAAGAAAATCTCCATATTTTGATTCAACGGTTCGTTCGGGAGCAACAGGATTTTCAGTTTACAATCATATGTACATTCCTCGTGATTTTGGTAGTCCTGAGCAAAACTTTTGGAACTTAATCAATGACGCTATTTTGTGTGATGTTGCGGTAGAGCGTCAGGTAGAGATAACAGGTCAAGATGCTTTTAAATTTATTCAATTGCTAACACCTCGAGATTTATCCAAGCTTGCCATTGGGCAATGTAAGTATGTACTAATCGTTAACCATGAAGGTGGAATTATAAATGATCCAGTTTTATTAAGGCTTAATGAAAATCATTTTTGGTTATCGTTAGCTGATAGCGATGTTCTATTGTGGGCTCAAGGTGTTGCAGTAAATTCAGGACTTGATGTTCACATTAATGAACCAGATGTATCACCTTTACAACTTCAAGGTCCAAAATCAGGAATGATCATGACAAAGTTATTTGGGGAATCCATTCAAGACCTTAAATACTATTGGTTAAGAGAATTAGATTTAGATGAAATTCCACTTGTTGTTTCAAGAACTGGTTGGTCGAGTGAATTGGGTTATGAAATTTATCTCAGAGATGGGTCAAAAGGTACTGAACTTTGGGAAAAAATAATGGAAGCTGGTAAGGAATTTAATTTAAAACCAGGGCACACTTCATCAATTCGGAGAATTGAAGGCGCTATGCTATCTTATCACGCAGATGCAGACATTAAAACAAATCCATTTGAATTAGGACTTGATCGACTAGTGAGTCTAGACTCAGATATTAGTTTTATTGGCAAAGAGTCTTTGAGAGCAATTAAACAAAAGGGGATTAATCGTATTCAAGTTGGCCTGGAACTTGATTGTGAGCCACTTAAAGGACCTAATACAATGCATTGGCCAGTTAAAGTTGGTAGTCAGGTAATCGGAAAAATTACATCAGCTGTTTATTCTCCACGGTTAGAAAAGAATATTGCTTTAGCAATGGTCGACATCAATCATTCTCAATTAGCAAATGAACTTGATATTGAAATTGATGATATGCTAATAAAAGGCTTGGTAGTTCAAAAACCTTTTTTTGATCCCAAAAAAGAAATTACTAAGAAGTCGCTCTAATTATTATTTTGCTATTACAACTGGACCAGAAACTGGATCTGTAACACCTAAATCAGGTGAAATTTCTTCAAGTGTATGTCTCATTTTATCAAGACCCTCAATCATTGCTTCGCGTTGAGCTGCGATTGCATCTTCAGATTCCCATATGCCAACATAACAAAATGTATTATCACCTGTTTTAACAAGCCTACTCATTGTTTGTCCCTCGTGAATTGGAAACTCTGCATTGAGCTGCATATATTCATCCATATGATCTGGTTTAACTTTTACTCTTACAATATTCACAAATTCCATTGATATTCTCCTTCATAAGTTTAATTATTATGATATATCAACATTATAGTTTTAATACGCATAATTATTAATCGTTTATGAAATATATAAAGATTTTATTTTTCAACATTCTATTATTTTACAGTTCGTATACCTACGCTGACTCTAACTTTGTTCATACAAAATTAGCTGATAAGCTATATAAACCTTGGGGGATAGCGGTTCTTGATGATAATCATCTTTTGGTAACTCAAAAATCAGGGGAATTATTTAAAATCAATATCAGAAGTAAGGCAAAAACTGAAATTGATCACAACTTAATAGTAAGTGAGTATGGTCAAGGAGGACTATTAGATGTTTTATATTATAATGAAAAAGTCTACGTTTCTTATGCAGAAGAAAGAGGTGATGAAAAATATAGTACTTCTGTTGCAATAGGCGAGCTTAAAGGTAGTTCAATTAGTTTCAATAATATTTTTCAGTCAGAGCCTCCAAATAAATCAAAAACACACTTTGGTTCTCGACTAGAAATAAAGAATGATCATTTATTCGTAACAGTCGGCGAAAGACAGACTGGAAATTTGACACAAGAATTAGATAATCATTTTGGAAAAATTGTTAGGCTAAATTTAGATGGATCTATCCCCATGGACAATCCTTATGTTGATGTAGAAAATGGATTAAATGAAATATATATGGTTGGTCTTAGAAATCCTCAAGGAATGGCTCGGTCACCAATAGATAATGAGTTATATATAACTAATCACGGCCCTAAAGGAGGAGATTTTTTTGGCAAGGTAATCGAAAAAGGTAACTATGGATGGGATGATGTAGCATGGGGTGGAACAGATTATGACGGAACCATTATTGGTGATGGAAGCGCATGGCTTCCTGGGTTGGTAAAGCCAATTTATAGATGGATCCCATCAATTGCTGTAAGTGATATATTTTTTTATGAAGGTGAAGAGTTTAAAGAGTGGCAAGGAGAGGTATTGCTATCAAGCTTAAAATTTCAACAATTATTAAAACTTGATTATGAGAATGGAAAAGTCCTTGATGTATCAATCATATTTGAAAAAAAGGGCCGTTTAAGAGATGTTGAAGTGAATAGTCGAGGTGAAATATTTTATATTATTGACGATAGCAAAGGTAGTCTATGGCAGCTTCAAAAATCCTAACTAATGTTTTATTTAATTTTAATCCTTAAGCTCCTTACTTTATTATTCTTACCAATTTATTTATTTCGAATTATAGAGAGTAATAATTCATTCTCTAAGACATATATATACGTTATTTTTCTGGTATTCATTATTTACTCAGCTCTCTTAACCTATATTCCATTTACAATTTATTATTTTGAGAATGAAGTAAATATTCAAACCTTTCTTCCATTTTATGGCTTAATAGGATTTGTTATATTTTATTCAATTTTACCAATTGGCTTTTTTATTATTCAGATTAAGAAAATCTATATTCAAAGTCTCTTTAATAAAGTTTTTAAAATATTTTGCTTGATAAGCTTAATTGTAACCACGCTATTAATTGCAGGTATAGGCATTTTTAATTTTATAAACTTACAAGCTTTGCATGAAATTTGTTATATATCTCATGACTCATCGGCTGAAAAACTAAGATGTTGTCTAGATGCAGACTATGTTTGGAAAGAAGGCTTTGCATTTTCGAAAAATACTCCAAACGAGTGCGACAAATATATGAATTGGAATAATTAACAAATAAGATTATACGTATTTATATGAAAATATTAGTTTGTGGATTACCTGGTTCTGGAAAAACTTGGCTTTCTGAGAGGCTAGCAGAATATTTAGACAATTGTGCTTGGTACAATGCCGATGTTGTAAGACGTTCGGCAAACGATTGGGACTTCTCAATGGAAGGAAGAGCAAGACAAGCAGATAGAATGAAAACTTTTGCTGATTTTGAAATATCTCATGGACGATGGGTTATTTGTGATTTTGTAGCACCAACAAAAAATTCAAGAAGAACATTTAATCCAGACTATGTAATTTGGCTCGATACCGTGAAAGAAGGGCGAGTAGTGGCTGAAAAAGAAGAGGAACTAAAGGGAGCTAAAGATTTACCATTTGATGTTGCAACTTTAGAGAAAAGCCAAGAGTTTGAAAATACAAACAAGGTATTTGATCCTCCTCAAAAGATTGATCAACATGTAACAAGATTTTTAAGTGATAATGAAATTAGAAATATCGCTGAGGAGTTAAAAAAAAATGTTTGATTGGAAAAAACCAACATCACAAATGTTGGGTAGATGGCAACCCTGGCACGATGGTCATACAGCGTTATTTATGAAAGCTCTTGCTCTATCAGGACAAGTTTGCATCATGTATAGAGATGTAGCTGGTGTTGATGCAGGTGTTGAAGGTCAGGCAGACAACCCATTTGAATTTGAAGATGTTAAGAAAAGAATTATAGCTGGATTGTACGAGCACGGTTTTGAAGAAGGCAAGGAATATATTGTAATAAAGGTTCCAAATATCGTGGATATTTCATATGGAAGAGGGGTTGGTTATACGTTTACAGAGCACGATTTAGGAGAAGAAATACATAAAATTTCAGCAACAAAAATTAGAGAAGAAATGAGAAAAAAGAAAGAGTTAGAATAATCTAAAATATTGTAGCGCCAAAAATCTTTACTTCTTCATCCTCAATTCCAAGTACAAGTCGTCCTAAGAAATCTCCCTCAACTTCATCACTTCCTTGTTTATAGAGTACTGTTACATGCTCATTACGCCTCAAGCACCCTAAAAATTCTCTTTTAGGTGACAGACTTGTTAACATTTTATTGTTATTCCATTGCTTGCCAATTTCTATTTCATTAGCGCCCATGAGCATGTTCGCTGAAAAGTCTTTAATAAAATTCCAATAATCTTTAGCGTTTGAATGCTTAACGAGATCATTCCATAGTGGGTCTGCAATTTCAAGGATCTCTTGATCCGATTTCTCTTTTAGATTCATTGGTTAATCTACAATATGATAAAGAGGTGCTTTTTCGAGTGTGAATTCACCTGTTTCAGGATCTCTTCTAGAAACAGTTAGGCAATGCCAATCATCATCATTAAGTTTCATATGATCACCTCTATAATAATATCCAGGCCATCTTGTTTCTTCTCTAAACAATGTATGCTCAGCGACACATTGGGATGTAAGTGTACGATGTTTTAGTTCCCAAGCTCTCATCAGTTGATGAAGATCCTCAGCTCCAATATGCTCTAAATCTTCCTGAAGTATTTTTAGATTTTCTAATCCTTTTTTCAATAAATTCTCATTAGTCATATAGTTAGCTCCAACGCCACCAACATATTCATCCATTATTTTCTGAAGACGCTGTAAACCTTGTATTGGAAGTAGATAACTTGGTGAAACAGTGCCAGCAGTAATTTCATTACGGCCAACTTTATAGTTTTCTAGAGGCTTATAAATTTCTTCTTTGAAATTATTGCATTGCTCATCACTAACTTTAATTTCTTGATCTTCAAGATCACGTATATACTTTACAGCGGCCTTTGCCGCTAGTCGACCTTCGGTAAAAGATCCTGATGAAAATTTGTGTGCACTTCCACCTACAGTATCACCGGCCCCAAATAAACCATCGACAGTTAGCATACGATTGTATCCCCAGAAGTATTCTGGAGGAGACAAATCTTCTGGCCCGCTAACCCATGCACCAGAGCATGTAGCATGCGATCCCATTACATATGGTTCAGAAGTTGTTAGTTCTGGATTTGTATACTTTGGATCAATATCCTGAGAAGCCCAAACAACTGCTTGACCAACTGTCATACCTAAAAAATTTTCCCATCCAATAGTTTCTAAGTGAGGATCTTGGAATGCTTCAGTAGTCACCATATGAATAGGTCCTCTTCCAGCTTTAACTTCCTCTATAAAGGCATGATTTCTTAAGCATGTTGGAACTGGAGTATGATCAATATATTCACCAACCAACTCTTTAGTTTGCTCATACCATTTTTCTTCATAGTTTTCTCCATTACCATTCTGCGTATATGTTTTTAAATGAAGAAAGTAGGCTCCTACAGGACCATAGCCATCTTTGAAACGAGTTAGTACAATTCTATTTTCCATTTGAGTCATTTTTGCACCAACCGCAATTGGCAAGGCATATGCAGACCCATTACTCCATGGAGCATACCATGTACGACCCATACCTTCGCCTACAGCTCTTGGTTTAAAAATGTGAGAAGCGCCTCCCGCAGCAACAATCACTGCTTTTGCCCGAAAGACATGAAAATCACCAGTTCGCATATTAAAGCCAACAGCTCCACCAACTCTATTATCTTTACTTTCATCCATAAGAAGATGGGTAACCATTATTCTATTATATATTTTATCTGCAGATTTTTTTGCAGCTTCAGCAACAATAGGTTTATAACTTTCTCCATGTATCATTATCTGCCATTTACCTTCACGCAGGTAACGACCAGTTTCTTCATTACGCATCATTGGTAAACCCCAGTCATCAAACATATGCACCGTTGAATCTACATGACGGGCCATGTCATATCCTAAGTCTTCTCTAACGAGTCCCATTAAGTCATTTCTTGCGTATCTTACGTGATCTTCTGGTTGATTCTCATTCCACTGCATGCCCATGTAGCAGTTTATGGCATAAAGCCCTTGAGCAACTGCGCCACTTCGATCAATATTAGCCTTCTCAACACAAACAATTTTTAAGTCGCGGCCCCAATATCGAGACTCGAAGGTAGCACCAGTTCCAGCCATACCACCACCGACAACTAATATGTCGCAATCTTCATAAATTGTTTTAGTTTTAGCCACTAATAATAAACACCTTGCTTAAAACTGGTCTTATCTATCTTTGGCAATCCAGTATCAATATTTAGACCATTTGGTTCAGAATAAAGAAGTTCTGAGTCTAAATCATCATTAGATGGAACCTCTTTTTCAGCAAGTTTTGGAATATACTCACCCCAGGGTTTTGTCGTAATAGGAGACTCAAAGTTTTTTTCAGTTCCATTTCTGAATTTTATTCTCCATGAAATCGTTCCTTTTTCTTCTTCTCTTAGAACTCTTACTTTGTGACCCATTGGAGCAAAATCTGCATATCCGCGGGCATCAATTGCATTCTGAGGACATGCTTTAACGCAAGAATAACATTCCCAACACATATTTGGTTCAATGTTAACTGCCCTTCTTGTTTCTTTGTCAATGTGCATGATATCAGATGGACAAATATCAACACAATGACCACATCCATCACATCGTGTCATATATACAAAAGTCGACATAATATTTTCCTTTCTTATTCTTTTTAATACTAGTTAATAGTGTCTTGCAGATTCTCTCTTTATTCCAAGACCAAACTTCTTTGGTTTATCTGAAGGCTCAGGCAACCAATCTCTAGAGCCATCTTCCTCAGATAAGTTTTTTTGTAATGCTGCTCCTGGCTTATAGAACATATGAGCAAATTTAGACCAATAAACTCCTCCAAATAGTGTAATATTAGATAAGACAAACAAAATAAAAAACAAACCACTTAGCGCAATCAGGCCTGAGCTTTGAGTAAATGACCATGCAAGTCCAAAAGTTGATGCTGTTACAAGAGATAATACAAATAAGTCAGCTCTAATTATTCTTTTCCACGAGTGACCTTCTGCCGATACATCAACTCTTAAAAAAAACCAAAACCAATACCCACCGAGACATGTCATGATAGCTCCAAGATGCCATAAGATTGGAAATAATGACGGAGTTACAATAGAAGGATTTGAATAATTAAATATCATTATACAGGAAGTTATCCAAAATAAGATAGACCCATACATACCTAAAAGATGAGCAATCCTTCTTTGTCCAGCGCCTAATTCAGCTGTGGTCATAATATCGCTTGCAACAGTTTTAGCTATAACTGATGCTTTTTTTGATGCACTGATCTTACGTTTAGCAGCATCTTTAGATTTCTTAAGATTTATGAAAAAATATTTTGCATTTTTTTTGTGCGCCATATCTAGCAATGTACTGATGAGGACTGACAATATCATAATAACTACGAATGTCTTCATGAACACAGAAGGCAAAGTTGTAGCTATCTCAGAAAATGGATTTACTTGCAGCATAAGCTATTAATATATCCCATAATTTAATAATTCCTATCATTTATAGCTTATTTGTTAGATTGTGATGCCCTTAAAAACAATATAAAAGCTCAGATCTGTGAATAATTTTCTTACAAACAATCTATTTCTAAAATGATTGAGTATTTTTTACCTTTATTACTTTTATGTGTGATTCAGTCGGGGACTCCAGGGCCAAACAATATCATGTTGACAGCATCAGGTAAAAATTTTGGATATTTTAAAACAGTTCCTCACATGGCAGGAGTAGTCATAGGATTTCTGTCATTACTAATTGTATTAAGCTTAGGGTTAATATCAATTTTTATAACTTATCCACTTATTCAGACAATATTGCAAATAATTGGTTCTATATATTTATTGTATTTATCGTATCGAATTTATAACTCTTATAGTTCTGAGAATAATTTACGCTCAAAACCTATTACATTTTTAGAATCATCTTTATTTCAATATGTGAATCCTAAGGGCGTTATGATGGCTATAACTACCATTTCGATTTATACCGATTTTAAAAGTTTTGAGTTTATCAATACTTTTATCGAGGGGATGATATTCATTCTAATTGCCTTTACCATTTCAAATGTATTTGCTGTGTTAACTTGGACATCAGTAGGAGTTTTTTTGAATAACTTTATTAAATCAGAAAGATCAATAAAAACATTTAATGGATTTATGGCCATCTTACTTGTATTAACTGTTGTTTGGGTTAATTATGAGTTTTATGGATCTTAATCGTACTTTTCTTATTTATTTAGTATCTCTGCATTGTCTAATCATTGCAATTTCAAACTATCTTGTTCAATTTCCAATCGTTGTTTTTGGATTAGACTATACGATTGGAACTTTTACATTTCCAATTATTGTTTTAGCCACTGACCTTACTGTGCGTTTATCTGGTTCAAGTAATGCAAGAAAAGTTATAGCCCTGGCGTTTATTCCAGCATTCGCAATTTCTTACTACTTTGCAGATTTTAGAATTGCAATTGCATCTGTTGCTGCATATGCAATCGGACAACTTTTGGATATATATGTATTTTCTAAAGTTAGAGAAAGAATAGGTGATAACGGTTTAAACTTAAATCCAAAATGGTATTTAGCTCCAGTAATCAGCACTTTTTTTGCACAGCTTATTGATACGTACTTATTTTATGGAATAGCATTTAACAACTCATCAGATGAATTTATGAGAAATAATTGGTTAACAATTGCAAATAACGATTTAATTTTAAAACTTATCGTTTGTTATTTGGCATTTTTGCCTATTTATGTTTTGATCTTAAATAGGTCATTTTTATATATAAAAAGCAAAACATTATAATGATATTTACATCTATTTCTCCAGATGCATTTGACATAAAAAATATATCCAGAGATATACATGAAATGAATAATAATATTGCTTCAATGTTAAGTAATGTGCCACCATCTCATGAAATCCCTTTTGATGTATTACAAGACATAAGAAGAAATGGTGGAGGCTTACTTCCATCTCAGCCCTGTTCTGATCAAGCTGAGAATAGAATTATTGAGCATGAGTCAAGGAAAGTATCCGTAAGAATATTCAATAACGAAGATCCAGAGTTTATCTACCTTCATATTCATGGCGGAGGTCATTGTATTGGAGCTGCAGATATGCAAGATCAAACTTTAGAGAAAGCTTCAAAAGATTTAAATTGTGTCGTCATAAGTGTTGAGTACCGTTTAGCTCCAAAGAACCCTTATCCAGCTGCTCCAGATGACTGTGAAACAGTTGCGCTTTGGTTAGTTAAGAATTCAAAGAAGGAATTTAATACTGAAAAAATTATAATTGGAGGAGAGTCGGCAGGAGCAAATCTGTCCGCCGTTACTCTTCAAAGACTAAAAGAGAAAGATTTGTTAGAGCCGTTTAAGGGCGCCAATTTAATTTATGGGTCTTACGATGCAAGACTTACTCCAAGCACAATCCTAAAAAAAGGTTCTGATGAAATATTTTTATTATCTTACGAAATGATCAAAAAATTTAGAAATTCTTATTTTCAAGGTAATATAGATTTAAGTTTACCCGATGTATCTCCAATTCAAGGTGATCTCACAGGTATGCCTCCAGCTTTATTCACTGTTGGAACAAGAGATTTGCTGCTTGATGACTCATTATTTATGTATGGTAGATGGTTGAGCTATGGTTCAAAAGCTAACATTATTATTGTGACTGGTGCTGATCATGCTTTTAATGCATTTCCATCTGCAACAACAAAATCTGTGGAAGATAAAATTAGTGAATTTATAAAGTCAGTTATTTAAATTGTTTAAATAATCTTCGGCAACTTTTTTTCCTAATTCATAGTCAGCTTTTAATAAAGTGATATTTTTAGAGTCTCTTTTTGTTTTCAACTTTTGAGGTGGACAGAGTTGAGTTATCTTACAATCTGATGGAGGATTTTCAATAAAATCTAGTGCACGATTATAAGTTTTGTCATGATTAAGTAAGGCTTTCTTAAGCTTTGGATACTGATTTGAAAAAAGAGCCCCAATATAATTTTCAATCTTTAACTTCCTCCTAAAACTTTTTTCATACGTACGAATGATGGTAATTTCTTTAGCTCCCATTTCATATGCTTTTTGAACTGGAAGAGGGTCTGCAACTCCTCCATCAAACTTTCTTTGACCATTAATTAAACTTGGAGTTCTTACCAAAACAGGGAGAGTGCCAGATGCGATCATTTTTGACATCCAATTTTCACCATCACCAAAAGAAAAATATTCAGCATTTGCTTTAACGGCGTCTGTAACAACAGCTATATAATCTTTGTTTTTAAGATTATTTTTTATTTTTTTCATATTTGGGTTGAACATTTTTTCACCATCTTCATACATCTGATGAAACTTAACAATATCTTTGCCTGTTAAAATATTTTTATAATTAAGATAATTTCCTCTTGATGCATATAACATTTTTTCAATATTATTATCGGTCTCTCTGATTAGATACCAGCACAATACAGCGACACCATTTGATACGCCTATATAGAGATCAAATGGATCAAAATTTCTTTTTATAAAAGTGTCAGTTATACCAAAAGAAAAAACACCTCTTTGGCCACCCCCTTCGACAATTAATGCTTTTTTATTACTTTCCATTATAGTTATTTTAAAAAAATGATCTTATGTGTTCAATAATTTTATTAAGGCAAAGTGACTCAGAATGGCCTGTTATAATTGGGGCTAATAGAGATGAAATGTCTAATAGAAAGTCATTGCCTCCATCCAGACATTGGGATGACAGGCCTTACACTTTTGCCGGGAAAGATTTAGAGGCAGGAGGAACGTGGTTGGGAATAAATGACTATGGTGTAGTTTGTGGGATAATGAATCGAATAAATACCCTAGGAACTGATCCCAATAAACGATCAAGAGGAGAATTAGTTCTAGACGCACTTGATCATGCGGACGCAAATGAGTCTTTAAGTGCAATAGTCGAAATTGAAAAAAATTCTTACAGAGGATTTAATATGTTGATTGCAGATAATACAAATGCATATTGGATAAAATCTTCTGAGGATTCTGAAGTCATTGAGTATTTTAATATACCCGATGGTCTTTCAATGATCACTGCATACGATAGAAATGATATCAAATCAAAAAGAATTAAAAATTATTTATCAAAATTTTCAATAGCTGAGACTCCAGATCCTTCATCAGATAATTGGATGGACTGGGAAATGCTTTTAGGAAGTACATATAGTGATGATAATGATCCTTTAAGTGCAATGTGCGTAAGAACTGAAATGGGTTTTAATACAGTGTCTTCATGTCTAATTGCATTGCCTGGACTTCAGCCAAATCCAGTTATTAAAAAACCAAAGTTTAAATTTTCGAATGGTTCACCCGATAACACCAAATTTGAGGATATTGATATTTAGATAGAATTTATCCACTCTTCTAAATCATTGAAATTAGTGATTAAATATTGATTTAGATTAATAGAACGTCATTAATTTTAGGTTGATTGAATACCCTGCCATACATATAATCACCTTTTTTATAATATTTGGAGCTATTAATGACTGACTGTTTTATTTATGATGCAATTAGAACCCCTCGAGGAAAGGGTAAAAAGAATGGATCACTTCACGAAGTGACATCCGTTGAGCTTGCCACACAAGTTCTAAATAATATTAAAGATAGAAATGATCTTGATACAAGTGATATAGATGATGTTGTTCTAGGATGTGTTACACCCGTTGGTGAACAAGGGGCTGATATTGCACGAACAGCAGTTTTAAAAGCAGATTATGATCAGTCCGTAGCAGGTGTGCAGATTAATCGGTTTTGTGCATCAGGCTTAGAAGCAACAAATATGGCTGCTGGTCAAATTATGTCAGGTCAGTCACAGATGACAATTGGTGGCGGAGTCGAGTCTTTGTCAAGAGTGCCAATGGGGTCTGATGGCGGAGCAATGGTTGCAGACCCATCTGTTGCAATTCAAAACTATTTTGTCCCACAAGGTGTAAGTGCGGACATGATTGCATCTAAATATGGATATTCTAGAGATGATGTAGACTCTTATTCTGTTGAAAGTCAAAATAGAGCAAAAGCAGCTTGGGATGAAAATAGATTTGATAAATCAATAACGCCTGTAAAGGATATTAATGGCTTAACAATTTTGGATCATGATGAATTTATGAGGCCTGAAACAACAATGCAAAGTTTAGGGTCATTAGATCCTTCATTTGCAATGATGGGTGAAATGGCTGGTTTTGATGCTACAATAAATCAGAGATATCCTGAAGTTGAGTCAGTAAATCATGTTCATACAGCTGGAAACTCCTCAGGTATTGTTGATGGAGCAGCAGGAATATTGCTTGGTAATAAAGAAATAGGTGAAAAATATGGTTTAAAGCCAAGAGCTAAAATAAAGGGGTTTGCCTCTATCGGTTCAGAACCGAGCATTATGCTGACTGGTCCTGGATTTGTAACAGACAAACTTTTAAAAAACTTAGGTATGAATAAAAGCGACATTGATATCTGGGAGCTGAATGAAGCTTTTGCGGCCGTAGTTTTAAGATTTATGGAACATATGGGCGTGGATCATTCTGACATTAATGTTAATGGTGGAGCAATTGCCATGGGTCATCCACTTGGGGCTACTGGCGCAATGATTTTAGGTACAGTCATGGATGAGTTGGAGAGAACTAATAAATCTACAGCACTCGCAACATTATGTGTTGGTGGCGGTATGGGCACTGCCACTGTAATCGAACGCGTATAATTCAAAAGGAAAATTATGTCTGATATTAGTTATGAAGTCGATAATGATGGTGTAGCTGTCGTTATGTGGGATCTTAAAGATCGTACAATGAATGTATTGAATTTTAATTCTCTTGGTGAGTATGGAGAGACAATAAAGAAGTTAATTGCTGATGAAAAAGTTAAAGGCGTTGTTCTAGCTAGTGCGAAAGATGCATTTATTGCTGGAGCAGATCTTACATCTTCAGATGTATTTGGCTTCGATCAAAAAGACTCAGATAAAACAAAAGCTGCAGAGAAAATTTACAATGGGAATATGGAAATGCAAAACTTGTTTAGAAGCATGGAGACATGTGGAAAACCGTTTGTTGCGGCTATCAATGGTCACGCGCTTGGCGGTGGATTTGAGATTTGTCTTGCTTGTCATTATAGAGTTGCCATTGATAATGATAAAATTCAGATTGGACAGCCAGAAGCCAAAGTAGGACTTATACCTGGAGCAGGTGGCACACAAAGAGTTCCAAGACTTGCGGGGATTACGCAAGAAATTATGGGATTCCTAATGGCCGGCACTCCTTTTACTCCGAAGAAAGCTCTAAGTGCAGGACTAATTCATGAAGTAACAGATAAAGACAATTTAATTGAAGCTGCAAAAAAATATATACGTGATGGTGGTTCAGCGGTTCAGCCTTGGGACGAAAAAAGTTATAAGTTCCCTGGTGGTCTTCCCTATACTCCAAAAGGGATGATGATTTGGGCTGCCGCATCTTCAAGTTTAAGAAAAATGTCTTACAATAATTATCCTGCTCAATCAGCAATTCTATCAGCTTTATATGAAGGGGTTCAGGTGCCAATTGATGCAGGCCTAAGAATTGAAGCAAGATATTTTACAAAAGTTGTAATGGATCCAGTATCTCAAAATATGGTTCGAAGTCTTTTTGTAAATATGCAAGCTCTCAATAAAGGAGCAAGACGACCAAAAGAATTTGATAAATATGACGTCAAAAAGATTGGTATCTTAGGGGCTGGATTGATGGGGGCAGGTATAGCTTATGTAACGGCTAAAGCTGGTATCGAAGTGGTATTAATTGATCAAGATCAAGAGAACGCTGAAAAAGGAAAAGATTATTCTGTCAAACTTCTTGATAAAGCTCTCAGTAGAAAAAAAACTACTGAAGAAAAGAAAGAGAAATTACTAAGTTTGATTACTCCTACAACTGACTATGCATTACTTAAAGGTGCAGATTTAATTGTAGAAGCAGTTTTTGAAAATAGAGAGATTAAAGCTGAAGTAACCGCTAAAGCAGAAGCACAAATTGCTGAAAATGCAGTTTTTGGTTCAAACACTTCAACTTTACCTATATCAGGACTTGCTCAAAATTCTTCAAGGCCTGATAACTTTATAGGCATTCATTATTTTTCTCCTGTAGAAAAAATGCCATTAGTTGAGATTATTATGGGAGAAAAAACTTCTCAAGAAACTCTAGCTAAGACTATGGACTACGTTCAAAAAATTAAAAAAACACCAATAGTTGTAAATGATAGTAGAGGATTTTACACAAGCCGTGTGTTTGGAACATACACTGGTGAAGGAGTGGCAATGTTGGCTGAGGGCATAAAACCAGCTCTCATAGAAAATGCCGGTAAGATGACAGGTATGCCAATGGCACCTCTTGCATTGGCTGATGCCGTGGCACTGGATTTAGCTTGGAAAGTTACTACGCAAACTAAGAAAGACTTTGAAGCTGAAGGTAAAGATTTTCCAGTTACACCGATGTACTCAATTATGGAAGAGATGGTTGATAAGCAGGGCCGATTTGGAAAGAAAAACAGTAAAGGATTCTATGAATATCCTGAAAATGGAAAAAAATATCTCTGGCCTGAACTATCTAATCTTTGTAAGGAAAGTGAAAATCAGCCGGATGTTGAAGAATTAAAAAAGAGATTTTTGTATATTCAAGCTATAGAAACTGCAAAATGTTATGAAGAAAATGTTCTCACAGATGTCAGAGACGCGGATATTGGAGCTATACTTGGATGGGGAATGGCACCATGGACTGGAGGACCACTATCTTATATCGACATGATTGGTATAAAAGATTTTGTAGCTGAAGCAGATAGATTAGCTCAAAAATATGGCGAGAGATTTACTCCTTGTAAGCTTCTTCGTGATATGGCCGCTAAAAATGAAAGTTTTCATAAGAGTGGAAATTCTAGTCAAGCTGCTTAAATAAGACTAAGATTAATATTATTTCTTTAAGATTTGAAAGGATCTATATGGCAAACACTACACCTACGACTAATTCATTAGAGAATTATTTCCTACCCTTTACTGCTAATAAGGATTTTAAAAAGGATCCAAGATTATTGGATAGAGGAGAAGGTGTATACTATTGGAATCACAAGGGGGACACGGTCATTGATGCTTCGTCAGGCCTGTTTTGCGTTCCATTAGGTCATGGAAGGAAAGAAATCGCTGAGGCAGTTCACAATCAATTATTAAAATTAGATTATTCTCCAAGTTTCCAAGTTTCTCATTTGCCTGCTTTTGCCTGTGCAGAAAAAGTCGCAAATATGTTACCAGGGGATCTTAATAATGTATTTTTTACGATTTGTGGCTCAACCGCAATAGACTCCGCAATCAAAATTGTACAAGCATACCAGCATGCAATCGGACAATCACATCGAATGAAATTTGTTTCTCGTGAACGAGCTTATCACGGAGTAAATATAGGTGGAACTTCACTCAGTGGAATGATCAAAAATAGAGAAATTTTTACCGCAGCAATGCCTGGAGTAATTCATTTAAGGCATACTTGGATTGAAGAAAATAAATTTACAAAAGGTCAGCCTGAACATGGTGCCCATTTAGCAGATGATCTACAGAGATTTGTTGATATGTATGGTCCAGAGTCAATTGCAGCATGCTTTGTTGAACCTATTGCCGGCTCTACAGGAACATTAGTTCCACCAAAAGGATACTTAGAAAAAATTAGAGCAACATGTGATAAATATGGAATTGTACTTATATTTGATGAAGTCATTACTGGCTTTGGAAGAACAGGAAAATCATTTGGTGCTGTTAAATATAATGTTCAACCAGATATGGTTACATTAGCAAAAGCAATCACTAACGGCTCACAGCCAATGGGTGCAGTTGGAGTTTCGGATAAAATTTACAATGCAATAATTGACAATGGCCCCGAGCATGGCGTTGAGTTTTTCCATGGATATACCTATTCAGGTCACCCAGCTTGTGTTGCGGCTTCATTAGCAACATTAGACATCTATGAAAAAGAAGATATTTTTGCAAGAGCTGAAAAAATGTCTCCGTATTTTTTAGATGCTGTTTTTGATGCATTTAAAGATGTTCCAGCTGTAACTGATATTCGTGGAGATGGTATGATGGCTGCAATTGATTTAGCTGTAGATAAAACTCCAGGTGTTAGAGGATACGATGCGCAGAAAAAAACTTTTGCGAATGGGGTCCATATAAAGTTTACAGGTGATTGTGGGATTATAGCTCCTGCTTTGATAGCTGAAGAAAAGCATATTGACGAGATGATTCAAAAAATCAAAGAAGTAGTTGTCAAATACTAAGACTTCATGGCCTCTGTACCATCGCATTCAGAAGTTGTAATTATTGGTGGGGGAATTGCTGGTTGCAGCATTGCATATCATCTTGCTGAAAAAAATATCCAAGTAACTCTTGTAGAGAGAAAATCCCTGACATGTGGAACCACTTGGCATGCCGCAGGACTAGTTGGTCAATTAAGAGCAACGAAAAATCTCACTAAGATGGCAAAATATTCGACTGAGCTTTATCGAAAACTTAATGAAAAGGAAGATCTCTCTGCTGGTTTTTTAATAAACGGTTCTATTTCTATTGCTGAAAATGAAGGGCGACTTCAAGAAATGAGTAGAGGTGCCTCTATGGGTAGAAGTTTTGGTTTAGAGGTTGAGAAAATCTCAATTGATCAAGCAAAAGATAAATACCCTTTACTAGATACCAAACATGCAAAGGCTGCTTGGTTTTTGCCCCAAGATGGCCAAATCAATCCTGTAGATATTACTATGTGCTTGGCAAAAGAGGCAAAACGAATGGGTGCTAATATTATTGAGAAAAATAGAGTAATAGCTATAGACCAAGTTGGAGATAAAGTTACTAAAGTAGTTACGGAGTTAGGAGATATAACTTGTGATAAGATTGTTATATCAGCTGGAATGTGGAGTAGAGAAGTAGGAAAAATGTGTGGAGTTAGTATTCCTCTACATGCCTGTGAACATTTTTACGCAGTAACTGAATATTCCAAAGATATACCAAAAAATTTGCCAATATTAAGAAACCCTGATGCGCACATATATGTGAAAGAAGATGCCGGTAAACTGCTTATTGGAGCATTTGAAAAAAAAGCAAAGCCGTGGGGAATGGATGGTATTCCAGAAGACTTTGAATTTGATAGTTTACCAAACGATATGGATCACTTTGGTCCTATTCTTTTAGAAGCAATGGATCGATTGCCTATATTAAATGATCTAGGTATTAAAACTTATTTTAATGGACCTGAAAGTTTTACTCCAGATGATCGTTATTATTTAGGAAAAATTCCCTATAAAGATAATGTTTTTGTATCAACAGGATTTAATTCAATTGGAATTCAATCAGCTGGAGGTGTAGGTAAGGTTATGGCTGAATGGATTTCAAATGATAGAAGCAAAATAGATTTATGGGATGTTGATGTCTCTAGAGTTTTAGATTTCCAAGATGATACTGAGTATTTAAGAGAGAGAAGCTCGGAGTCTCTTGGTTTATTGTATGCAGTCCATTGGCCTTTTTATCAATTTGAAACTTCCAGAAATAAAATTCAGTCTCCAATATATAATCATCTTAGAGAAGAAGGGGCATGTTTTGGTGAAGCTGCAGGATGGGAAAGAGCTAATTGGTTTGCAGGTCATAATCAAAATCCTGAGTATGAATATTCATATGGTAAGCAAAATTGGTTTGAAAATGTAAAACAGGAATGTGATGCAGTTAGGAATGATGTTGGCTTATTTGAGCTAACTTCATTTTCAAAATTTATAATTCAGGGCAAGGATATTGTAAAATTTCTAAATTATTTATGTGTTAGTGAAATGAATGTCCCTGTTGGAAAAATTGTTTACACACAAATGTTAAATGCTGATGCAGGAACTGAAGCTGATATAACTTTTACTAGATTAAATGAAGAACAATTTATGTTTGTGACAGGCCCAACATCCCACAATAAAGATTATTATTGGCTTTTATCGCACTCTAAAAATTATGATATTCAAATCAAAGACGTTACAAAAGAATACGGATGCCTTTCAATTATGGGTCCCAACTCGAGAGATTTCCTCCAAAGAGTATGTAATGAAGATATTTCAAATGAGTCTCTAAAGTTTGGTTTTTCTAAAATGTTAAATTTAAATGGAGTTGAATGTATAATTAATAGAATTACTTATGTCGGTGAACTTGGTTTTGAAATATATATTCCATACAATAAGCTGTCCGAAGTTTTTCAAAAACTATACGTTAAAAATGGAAGTGCTCCAATAAAACTAGCTGGGTACCATGCTTTAAATTCACTAAGGATGGAAAAGGGATATCTTCATTGGGGGCATGATATTGGTATTGAAGAGAATCCTTTTGAAGCAGGCGTTGGTTTCTGTGTTAATTTCAAAAAAGAATCTCCTTTTTTGGGACAGGCTGCATTGGAAGAAAAAAAAGACACTGCTATGAAAAAAAGAAAAGTAAATTTTGCTTTATCTAACAATGACTTATTGATGTATCACAATGAGCCAATTTTTTTTGATGGTAAAATTGTTGGTGAGATTACTTCTGGTATGTATGGTTTCTACTTAGACAAATCCCTAGGTATGGGATACATTTCAGCTAACGACAGCTATTCGATTGAAGATATGATAAATCTTCAGAAGTTTGAAATTGAAGTTGCGGAAACTAAATATAAAGCTGATGGATCTATAAAATGCTTTTATGATCCTGGTAGAGAAAAGATATTAAGATAAGGGGTTCAGATTTATGACAAAAATGACAACAGAAGAAGCGTTTGTAAAAGTTCTTCAAAAACATGGTATACAACATGCTTTTGGCATTATTGGATCTGCTTTTATGCCCATATCTGATTTGTTTCCAAAAGCAGGAATAACTTTTTGGGATGTTGCGCATGAAACCAATGGTGGGATTATCGCTGACGGATATACTCGAGCGACAGGTAAGATGTCGATGTGCATTGCTCAAAATGGACCAGGGATCACAAATTTTGTTACACCAATTAAAACTGCGTATTGGAATCATACCCCAATGCTTTTGGTGACTCCGCAAGCAGCAAACAAAACTATAGGTCAAGGTGGATTTCAGGAAGTTGAACAAATGGCTTTATTCAAAGATATGGTGTGTTATCAAGAAGAAGTTAGAGATCCAACAAGAGTTGCAGAAGTACTAAATCGTGTAATATCAAAAGCTTTCAGAGGATCAGCACCTGCTCAAATAAATATTCCAAGAGATATGTGGACACAGGTTGTCGATATTGAAATTCCTCCAATTATAAAATTTGAGAGACCTTCTGGAGGAGTAGAAGCCATTAAGAATGCATCTGAGTTATTATCAAATGCTAGCTTTCCAGTTATCTTATCAGGTGCGGGGGTGGTTTTAGCAAATGCTATTGATGACTGTAAATTACTTGCTGAAAGATTAGACTCGCCCGTAGCGTCTGGTTATCAGCATAATGATAGTTTTCCAGGTAGTCATCCTCTTGCTGTTGGACCTTTAGGTTATAATGGGTCAAAAGCTGCGATGGAACTTATTGCTAAAGCTGATGTTGTCCTGGCACTTGGTACGCGATTAAATCCATTTTCGACTTTACCAGGCTATGGAATTGATTACTGGCCTAAAGATGCATCTATAATTCAAGTCGATATCAATTCTGATCGAATTGGATTAACAAAAAATATATCAGTTGGTATTTGTGGTGACGCTAAACTTGTTGCACAACAAATTCTCGAAAATTTATCTTCAGATGCAGGAAATAAAAATAGAGAAGAACGCAAAGCTCTTATTCATCAAACAAAATCAGCATGGTTGCAAACTTTAAGCAGTATGGATCATGAAGATGATGATCCTGGGACAACTTGGAATAACGATGCTAGAGAAAGAGATTCTGATCGTATGTCACCTCGAATGGCATGGAGAGCTATACAGGATGGGCTCCCAAAAGAGGCAATTATATCATCAGACATTGGAAACAATTGTGCTATTGGAAATGCTTATCCAGTATTTGAGGAAGGAAGAAAATATCTAGCGCCTGGGCTGTTTGGCCCTTGCGGTTATGGCTTTCCTTCTGTACTGGGTGCTAAAATTGGCTGCCCTGATATACCAGTTGTTGGCTTTGCGGGTGACGGCGCATTCGGTATCAGTATGAATGAAATGACATCATGTGCTAGAGATGAATGGCCAGCTATTACAATGGTTATTTTTAGAAACTACCAATGGGGTGCAGAAAAAAGAAATTCTATACTTTGGTATGATGATAATTTTGTTGGAACTGAATTAGACCCAGATCTAAGCTATGCAAAAGTTGCTGAGGGTTGTGGCCTTAAAGGCGTTACAGTCAAATCTATGGATGAACTCACCAACTCTTTAAGAACTGCATGCGATAAGCAAGCAAATGGCGTTACAACTTTTATAGAAGTTATTTTAAATCAAGAATTAGGAGAGCCATTTAGAAGAGACGCTATGAAAAAACCTGTTGAAGTTGCCGGCATCAATCCAGATGATATGCAACATGAACAATTAGGATAATTTTTTTTGGTATATATGCATTCTTGATGTTGCACTACTTTTGTGATTGGGTAAGGCAATAAAAGGATTAGATATCTTAATTTTTGATATTTGTTCCTTATTTTTCTCTATTTCATCTTTAAACCCAAGTTTTTCATAAATAGACTCAGCAATTGACAATATTAAATAGCCTTTATTTTTTGTAACTCTAATTAATTCATTAATCGCTTTTGCACCTACATGTCCCGATGTTAGAACCCCGGTACATAAAACAATATCAAATTGATTACATCTAAGTGAAGTTTTTTTGTTAAGAGACTCCTGGATTAGTCTTGTATAAATTTTTTTGTCTTTAGCAATCTTAAGCATGTCTATTGAATAGTCTAATCCAACTATATTCTTAAAATTCATATCACCTAAGACCTCGGCAACAAGTCCTGTTCCACAACCAGCATCTAATATTTTAGAATTCTTTTTTATCTTTATGTCTTGTGACATAATCTTCTTTAATTGAGATGGATATGCATAGCCCCAATCAACTAAGTCTCGATCATAATCATCAGCCCAAGATTTATAATGTTGTTTTAATTTAATAGAACTTTTTTCATTATAAACAATGTCCAGCCATTTTTTGCCCATATTAGTCACCCTTTTGTTTGTAAAATATAACGAATAGTATAAAAACTAGTCGTATATGTTAATTGGCGTACCAAAAGAAATTAAACCTCAAGAGAATAGAGTAGGACTAACTGCTGATAGTGTAAAGACTCTAGTTTCAGAGGGTAATGAGCTAATCATAGAGTCTTGTGCTGGTGTTGGCTCTGGTTTTACTGATGAAGATTATAAAAATGCTGGAGCAAAAATATATCAAACGGCTCAAGAAATTTTCGATATAAGCGAATTGATTATTAAAGTTAAGGAACCTCAAAAACAAGAAGTTGAACTACTAAAGAAAGATCAATTGCTATTTACTTATCTTCATTTAGCGGCAAACAAAGAGCTGACAGTTGGACTTATGAATTCAGGTTCAACTTGCATTGCTTATGAGACTGTAACTGATGATAACAATAGGTTACCCTTATTAGCTCCGATGAGTGAAGTCGCAGGAAGAATTTCCATACAAGCTGGAGCTCGGTCTTTAGAAATGACTAACAATGGTAGAGGTATTTTATTGTCCGGTGCTACAGGTGCTCCCCCAGCTAATGTTGTAATCATTGGATGTGGTGTAGTTGGGTTTAACGCAGCTTTAATAGCACATGGTATGAAGGCTAATGTTATCTTGATAGACCAATCTCAAGATAGACTTGATGAGTTAAAAACGTATTTTAATAATGAAGTAACTGCAGTAATTTCCAGTCCAGAGTCTATTGAAGCAAATGTTAAAGATTGTGATCTTTTGATTGGAGGGGTTTTAGTTCCTGGAGCAGCAGCTCCTAAATTAGTGTCAGAAGAATTAGTTTCAAAGATGAAATCGGGCGCAGTTCTTGTTGACGTAGCAATTGATCAAGGAGGTTGCATTGAAACTAGCAAACCAACAACTCATGCCGATCCTATATACTTGAAACATAACGTAGTTCATTACTGTGTTACTAATATGCCAGGATGTGTACCTAGAACTTCAACAATCAGTCTTAATAATGCTACATTACCCTTTATATCTAACTTAGCTCAGAAGGGTCTTAGTAGCGCACTAGGATCTAATAAAAACTTTTTAAATGGTTTGAATGTAATGTCTGGAAAGTGTACTCAACAAGATGTAGCTAAGGACCTTGATCTAGATTTTTGTAAGCCAGATAAATTAATAGCTTAAATATCTTTTACCGCCTGAGTAAGATTTTTAAGTTTTTTCATTGCCATTTCTCTTGATAGGTAGCCCAAACCGCAATCGGGTGCAGCAATAAACCTATCTTTATCAATATGATTCAGGCAGTCATAAATTCTTGATCTTATTTCCTCAATCTCTTCGATTTCACTAGAAGCAATTTTAATGAGGCCAAAAATAATTTTTTTTGTTTTATAGTATTCAAGAAGCTTTAAGTCATTATGTCTATGAGCATCTTCGATTGAGATTGTATCAATAAGAGTGTCTTCTAAATTTGTTGCAATATCGCTATATGAATGAAGAGGAGCTTTCGGATAATTGTCGGAATCAATTTTATCAGGGTATCCACAACAAATGTGCACTATTTTCTCAATATCTTTTGAGATGCCGTGAAAACATCTTTCAAGATTTTCAATTCCAAAGTCATTAGCTTCAGTTGATTTTCTTGCAAACAACGGCTCATCAATCTGTATATATTTACATCCTTCATCCGCCAGTGCCTTTACTTCTTTGTTAATAACGATACTGAGATCTATTCCCAGATTTTTGTCATTAAAATAAAAATTGTCTGCGATAGTATCTGTTATCGTTAAAGGCCCAGGTATTGTTATCTTTACAGGTTTAGATGAATTTTTTTGATTGATTTTAAATTCTTTATTAAGAAAAGGTTCAGTGAATTTTACTTTTGATACGATCGTGGGAAGATAACAATCATAATTACCAGTGCGAGCAGTTTTTTTTGTGAGATAATCAAAATCTATTCCATTTATGTATCTGCAATGATGATGAATATAATTTTCCCTTCTAACTTCCCCATCTGTAATTATGTCAATGCCACAATTAATTTGATCATCAATAACTTCTTGGACAGCTTTTTCAATTAATGCTTCTTTATTTTTACCTAAAGCATTCATCGCGTCTTTCCAATCAGCTGTTGGCCTTTCTGTGTCTGTTCCTTTATCGCCTTGAAACCAATCAGGCAACTCTAGAAACTCTGGTTTTGGGTAAGAGCCTATTGTTGTAGTAAGGATCATAAAATTAAATACAAATATATTTCAATAGCTTAATAACATATCATAAGATTTTGATTTATGTATAGTTTTTATCTATATATAAGCGCACGTTCATTTGGTTTATAATGAAAAATATTGGATAAATCTGGATTTATTTTTAATTTTGTAAAACTTTATCTTTACAGCCATCATTTTATGGATGAAAATTTTTTCATTAATTAATTAATAATAGGAGTAGCTGTGAAAAAAATAAACAAAACACTTCAAGCTGCGAAAGTATCAAGAAGATCGGTTCTTAAAGGAGCTGCAGCGACAGGTGCTGCTGCTGCCATAGGCCCTTATTATGTTCCTAATGCTTTTGCTGCTCCCGTTGTAAACGTTTTAATGTGGGGTGAGTATTTACCTGATTCAGTTGTTGCAGATTTTAAAGCAAAAACAGGAATTACTGTAAACCATACTAAAATTGGTGATAACGGTGAAATTATATCAAAGATGAAAGCTGGAGGCGGCGCTGGGTTTGACCTTGCAAGTCCAACAAACATGAGAGCTCTTCAATGGGAGAACCTTGGGGTATTAGCTCCTTTTGATATGAATAGAATTAATACTGGAAACGTAAACCCTGGAATGCTTGCTGTTGGTGAGCGTGACTGGAACTTTGGAGGAAATGGTTCGCATTGGGTACCTCAATTATGGGGAACTGAATCAATAGCCTGGAGAACAGATAAATGGTCTCCTAATGGACTTCCAAGTTTTGGAGATATCTGGGAAGCAGATCCTGAAATTAGTGGAGCTTACATGATGGGTAGAACTTATTCTATGATGACTGGTTGTGGAATTTGGATGCATCATCAAGGTAAGATGGATTTCTGGTCTTCATATAAAGACGAAGAAACAATGAGAAAGAATTGGGAAACAATTACTGCTTATTGTATTTCGAAGAAATCTAACCTTGTTAAGTTTTGGTCTGGAGCAGATCCTCAAAAGCAAGGCTTTACATCCGATGGTGTAATTGTTGGTCAAACATGGGACGGACCAATTGCAGCAATGATGAAAGCTGGAGAGCCTGTTGCTTATCAGACTACTGATGAAGGAGCTCTTGCATGGATTGATGGAATCACTCTATCCGCAAAAGCAGAGAACATCGATGAAGCTTATGAGCTAATTAACTATAGCTTTACGCCAGAAGTTGGCGGTGCAACTATTAATGCAATTGGATACAATTCAGCTGTTAATGGTGCATCTGATCATTACTCTGCGGAAACTAAAGCTTTAGCAAAAGCCATTTATCCAGGTGATACATCGACCAAGTTAAATCCTTGGCCGCCTGAACCACCTTGGTATGCTGATGCAAGAGCTGAATATGCTAACAAATTTGAAACAGCATAGTCAGTTCAACTGAGTTTAAAAAGCGTCTAAGTATATTTACTTAGGCGCTTTTTTCTGTCGTTTTTAGTCAATAAATATCTATAATTTTCATATGAGCGCTGGCGTTGAATTAAAAGATGTATCTGTCACCTTCGGTAGTTTTTTTGCCGCGAAAAATGTGAATGTTAAAATCGAAGGTGGAGAATTTTTTAGCTTTTTGGGTCCCTCAGGTTGCGGTAAGACAACTTTATTAAGAGCAATATCAGGATTTCAAGACCCATCTGAAGGCCAGGTATTAATAGACAATAAAGATATGCTTGGTATTGGGCCTAATAAAAGACCAACGTCTCTAATATTTCAGAATCTTGCATTATTTCCCCTAATGACAGTTGCAGAAAATATTGCTTTTTCACTTGAAGTAAGAGGAGTATCAAAACCAGAGAGAATGAAAAGAGCTGGAGAACTCTTGGAATTAATTGCACTTGAAGGCCAAGGAGATAAAAAGGTTCATCAGTTATCTGGTGGTCAAAAACAAAGAGTAGCGATTGCAAGAGCACTAGCAGTAGAGCCAAAAGTCCTTCTGTTGGATGAGCCTTTATCGGCATTAGATTTAAAATTAAGGCAGCGTATGAGAACTGAATTAAGAGAAATTCAGAAAAGAGTTAATATTACTTTTATTTATATTACTCATGATCAAGGAGAAGCATTGACTATGTCAGATCGCATCGCTGTGATGAATGAAGGTGAACTTGAACAAATTGGTCAATGTGACGATGTCTATAATAACCCTTTAACTCCATTCGTAGCTACTTTTGTTGGTGAAAATAACCCTCTATTTGGAAAGATAAAAGATTTAAGTGGTGATGAGGCAAAGATAGAAACATCTGATGGAGTTTTCATTTCTTCAATTGATAAATCTACTAACTTAAATGTTGGTGACGAAGCTATTTCATTCGTAAGGCCAGAATCTTTATTCATGGTAAAAGACGGAAATGATTATAAAAATAAATTAAGTGTAAAAATTGAAAATATTGAATTTGAGGGAAATGTTAAAAATTTCTATGCCTCCTTATATTCAGGATCTAAAATAAAATTTTCTGTAGCTAACGCAATTGATACAAGCGAGATTGAAGCAAGCAGCCAAATAGAGCTTTGTTTTGATACAAGCAAGTCTATCATTTTGCCTAAAGGCGCATTAGCAACTGAGTAGTATGAAGAGCTTATTTTTTACTCAACCTTTTTTTCAAAAAAATGGAAAAAGTGTTGCACTATTTTTTCTTGTCGCAATAGTTTTCTGGTTTATTTTTTTAGTGATAATACCACAACTTTATATGTTGGATTTATCATTTAGAGCGAATATTCCTCCTTTGGAGAGAGGTGGGCCAAAGGATTTTTATACGTTAGAGCATTATCGTCACTTTGTATTTGGCTCAAAAACATCTGCGGATGCTTATAATTTTGTTGATCTTGGTGTTTTTGGAAGAACTATCATAGTTTCTATTTTTGTAACTATTGCAAATCTTGCTTTTTGCTATCCTATTGCATTTTATATAGCAAAAATTGCTACACCCAGTACAGCAAGACTTTTGATTGTATCTCTTATAATACCATTCTGGATAAATGAATTGCTTCGCTCATTTGCACTTAGAATATTGTTTGCTAACGAAGGCGTTATTAATAATGTGCTAACAGGTATTGGAATTCTAGACCAAGGTATTCTTTTTATTACTTACGATGTTGGACTGTATACTGGTTTAATATATGCCTACATTTTATTAATGATGTTTCCATTATATAATGCGATTGAGAGTCTTGATGTAAATCAAATCGAGGCAGCTAAAGATTTAGGCTCATCTACTTTTAGAACTCACTGGAGAGTTGTTATTCCTCATGCCAAGCCTGGTATAGTTTCTGGATGCACAATGGTATTTATGCTTACAGTAGGCGCTTTGGCTACTCCTGTTGTTTTAAGTAGCCCAAATACTTTATGGTTTCCACAGCTAATATATCAATGGTTTAATCTTAATGATAACTGGTCAAGAGGATCAGCTTATTCAATCATTCTATTAATTGTATCTGTCGTTTTTGTTCTAACAATGATGAGAATATTTAAAGTTAGAATTGGTGAGATAATAAGATGAGATCAAGTAATACAATGAACTTCTTGATGGGTATTTATATTTTAGTATTTTTTACTTACCTATTTGGACCTCTTATTATTATGAGTTTCACAGCTTTTAATTCAGCAGAATTTCCAGCAATAACTCCTTGGGAATGTTTTAGCTTTAGATGGTTTAATGAAGGAAAAATTGCATACGATGGACAGCATTTAGCTGGCCTATTTACTGACTGGAGACTTCATGATGGACTAATCTCAAGTTTAATAATAGGCGCTGGCGTAGTTTGCTTGTCCGTTCCAATTGGAATGGCTGCCGCTATAGTACTAACTCAAGTAAAATCTCAATTGCGAGACATATACTATTCGATTTCAATTATGCCAGTTCTTTTTCCTGGTGTAATTATTGGTATCTCTACAGTTGTGTTATGGGATCGAATCGCAGGTTTAGGAGGAGGAGGATTCATATCAGACGTAGGTAGAAATGGAATTTTCCTAACGATCCTTGCGCAAACATGCTTTATATCAACTTACTGTTTCTTAATTTTTGTAGCAAGACTTCAAAGATTTGATCAAACTCAAGAAGAAGCGGCTTTAGATCTTGGAGCAACGCAAACTCAAGTTTTTTTCAAAATACTTATTCCTTATTTAGCTCCAGCGATAGCATCTGCTGCAGTGATTGCTTTTCTCGCATCATTTGAGAATTATAATACAACTGTTTTTAGTATCTTGTCTGATCAAACTTTGACAACTGTCATTGCATCTAAAGTACGATTAGGTATAAGTCCAGCTTTGAGCGCTTTAGCTTTAACAATTATCGCTCTAACTGTAATTGCAGCTGTTACATATGAAGTTTTAAGAAGAAGACAAGAAAGAAAATATATTGAGTCTCAAGAAGAGTTCGTAAAAGAAAAAGCAGCCTCATCAAGAGTTAATAAAGAATATAAGGCCAGACTCAAAATTCCAAAAGGAATAGTTGCTTTAATACTGTTAGTAATTATTGGATCATATGTTGCAACTCAAGTTGTTAAAAATGATCTTTATGGAAATTCGTGTATTGAAGCTGCTGACATTATTAAAAAATCAAAGTTCCTTGATCAGCTTCAAACATTAGAGTCTAATCAACTTAGTGATGAAGATCTTCAGGGAGGATCATTAGGAGGGAATCAAGACTATGGAGATATTTTTGGCGACCCTACATTATTCCAAGACTTTGGTGGATTTGATTGATATATTTAGATTATGACAGATAAGAAAAAAACCATTCAACCTGTAAGTGGAAAAATTGTCCCAAGATATGCGGGACCTTCGACTTTTGCTAGATTGCCTGAGCTGAGAGATGTTGAAAATTGCGATGTAGCTATTGTAGGAGTTCCTTTTGATGCTGGAACTAGTTATAGACCTGGAGCAAGATTTGGTCCTCAAGCAGTTCGACAAGCAGCAAGACAATTAAGGACGAACTATCATCCAAATTATGATGTCGAACCTTTTGTTGTGCAGCAAGTAGCTGATGCAGGAGATATTGCTTGTAACCCATTTAATATTGAGGAAGCAATACAGCAAATAGAAGATGGAGCAACCTCTCTCTTAGAAAAAGTAGGGAGCATTGTTACTATTGGAGGTGACCACACAATTGCCTTACCATTGTTAAGGGCCGTGAATAAAAAATGTGGACAGCCTGTGGCATTAGTTCATTTTGATGCACATTTAGATACTTGGGATACATATTTTGGTGCTCCTTATACTCATGGTACGCCGTTCAGAAGAGCGAGAGAAGAGGAGTTGTTTTTAGATGATGCATCTATGCATGTAGGGATTAGAGGACCACTTTACAGCCCTGATGACTTTAAAAGCGATGCTGAGCTCGGCTTTAAGATAATTCATTGTGATGAATTTCAAACTAGCACCATCGAACAAATTGTTAAAAGAATAAGAGATAGAGTAGGTGATAATCCCCTTTATTTATCAATAGATATTGATGTTCTTGATCCAGCGCATGCACCAGGAACTGGTACGCCTGAAATAGCAGGAATGACTAGTCGAGAGATTTTAAATGTTATACGTGGCCTTGCAGGTATGAATTTAGTATCTGCTGATGTTGTTGAGGTTGCCCCAGCATATGATCATGCAGAATTAACATCTACAGCGGCTGCAACTATTGTCTATGAATTAATTAACTTAATCGCAACTAATCCAAAAAAAAATTAGTTAATTTCAAACCAAATTGGAACATGGTCTGAGGGCCTTTCTAGTCCACGATATTTTTTTTCAATTTGGCAATCATGTAATCGGTCAACAGCTTTTGGTGAAGCGAGAAAATGATCTATTCGAAGACCATTATCTTTTTCCCATGCTCCTCTTGAGTAATCCCAATAAGTAAATTCATATGGCTTAGGATTAAATACTCTAAAGACATCTGTCATACCTAAATTAAGAATTGATCGGAATATTTCAATTGATTTTGGATGGTGCAAAGCATCATTTCTCCATTTTTCAATATTTACTGCATCGTCATTATCAGGAATAATATTAAAGTCTCCTCCAAATATAAACGTTTCATAGTTTTCCATTTTTTTTTCAATGTATGATTTTAACTTTTTCATCCAATCTAGTTTGTAAGAAAATTTTTCTGTATCTATAGGATTGCCGTTAGGCAAATAAATTGAGGCAATATCAAATGGATTTTTATCTAAAACTTTTACTTCTAAAAATCTTGCTTGTGGATCTTCATCATTCTTTGGAAGAGAAGTATTTTTAATTTCTACAGGAATCTTGGATAAAATTGCTACACCATTATACGATTTTTGACCAACATTATTTATATCATAACCTTGTTCTTTAATTATATCGTATGGAAAATCATCATTTGTAGATTTAGTTTCCTGCAGTATTATTATTTCAGGATTGGTGTCCTTTATAAGAGCATTTAGATGATCAAGTCTTACTCGAATGGAGTTAACATTCCAGCTAACTATTTTAGTCACGCTTTTGGTGAGAAAGAGGTTCCGCAACCACAAGATGCTGCTGCATTTGGATTATTAATCTTAAATGAAGATTCAATGAGTTTATTCTCAAAATCAATTTCAGAACCATTCAAATATTCAAGAGAAATTTGATCAACTATTAAGTCAGCACCATCTTTACTGAAAATAATGTCATCAGGAGTTGTTTCAGAATCAAGTGAGAATCCGTATTGAAAACCAGAGCAGCCACCACCAGAGACTGATAGCCTTAGCTTAACACCATCATTTTCATTAGCTGTAAGAGAAAGAATTTTTTTAACCGCGCTATCAGTTATGTTAATTTGATTATTTTCCATAGTTTGTGATATTTAAACGATTAAATATATATTATAATATGTAGTTACTTTTTTTAGAATAATCAAGTTGAATGAAAAACCCCCTTAATTTATCAGCGATAGCAGTAAAACAAGGCGAGTCAAACGGTCGAATTTTTAAAGAAAATTTTAGTGATACAAGATCTGAATATCAAAGAGATAGGGATAGAATTTTACATTCTGCGGCATTCAGAAGATTAAAACACAAGACACAAGTTTTTGTCTCTCACGAAGGTGATCATTATCGCACAAGATTAACACACTCTTTGGAAGTTTCTCAAATTGCACGATCCATATGTCGTGTATTTGATTTAAACGAAGATCTTGCCGAAACGCTATCTATCGCACATGATATTGGACACCCGCCATTTGGACATGCTGGCGAAGATGCATTAAGAAGCTTAATGAATGAACACGATGGGTTTGACCATAATGATCAGGCAATAAGAATTGTTTATTTATTAGAAAAAAAATATTTTGATTTTGACGGATTAAATCTCACTTGGGAAACCTTAGAAGGGTTAGTGAAACATAATGGTCCAATCGAAGGTAATGCTCCACCAACTATTTTAAAATTAAGTAATGAGTTTGATTTAGAGCTTAGTGAATATTCATCTCTTGAAGCGCAAATCGCGTCAATTTCAGATGACATAGCTTATAACAACCATGACATTGACGATGGGCTTAGGGCAGGTTTTTTCACTTTTAATGAATTAAAAGAGTTACCTTTAATTGGAGATATTATTGAAAGACTTCCTAAAAATTTTGAGAAAAGAGATATTCAAAGAATAAATAATGAGATCACA
>JAQWTH010000014.1 GCA_029242795.1 Candidatus Pelagibacterales bacterium
ATAATGCATCTCCGCGCCTCCAAGCTCTTCATCTGTAGCAATTTCACCTAACGCTGCTTTTAACAATGGTGGGCCTGCTAAAAATATCTTAGATCTATTTTTAACCACAATGACTTGATCCGATAATCCAGGAGTGTATGCGCCACCGGCAGTAGAATTTCCATGAACTACTGCAATTGTAGGTATGCCCATAGCAGACATTTTAGCTAGATTTGCAAAACTACGTCCGCCTGGTAAAAAAACTTCTGATTGTCTAAAGAGATTTGCTCCTGCGCTTTCAACAAGACTAATTAATGGAAGCTTATTATCTTTTATGATTTCAGCTCCTCGAAGTGCTTTAACAACTCCCATTTCTGTCATACTTCCACCCTTAATTCCAGAGTCTGATGCGCTGACCATACATCTTACGCCTGATACATATCCTATTCCACTAATACCCCCACCTCCTGAAATGTTCTTATCGCCGTCATCATCTCCCATTTTATATCCAGCAAGAGTAGAAAGAGGGATGAAATGGCTATCAGGGTCTAGAAGAGCCACAAGCCTTTCTCTTGGAAGAAGCTGACCTCTCTTTTCAAATTTAGGTTTAGCTCTCTCAGAATTATCAGCAATTTTTTTTTCTAACGATCTAAATTCATTGATTAATTCAATATGATCTGCTTCATTCTTTTTAAAAGAATTAGAATTAATCATTATTTTTGATTCAATAACCGGCATAAATAATCCAAAAAAAATATTTCGATAGACTAATAAAATATACCACAATGTAAAGAATCTAATAATATCAATACTATTAATGGTAAAAAAAACAAAAAAAAGAGCTAAGTTAGCAAAAAAAACAGCTAAAGTTAGAAATACAAATTATACCGCTAAAGACATAGAAGTTCTTGAGGGCCTTGAACCTGTTCGCAAAAGACCAGGTATGTATATTGGTGGAACAGATGTGCACGCCATGCATCATTTAGTAAGCGAAGTTCTTGATAATTCTATGGATGAAGTAGTTTCAGGTCATGCAAATAAAGTTAATATTAATTTAATTGATAGCACAACAATTGAAATTTCTGATAATGGTCGCGGCATACCAGTTGACAAACATCCAAAGTTTAAGCTTCCAGCAGTGGAAGTAATTCTCACAACACTTCATTCTGGTGGAAAATTTTCTAATAAGAACTATCAAACCTCTGGTGGATTACACGGTGTTGGTGTTTCAGTTGTTAACGCCTTGTCAAAAAAACTAGATCTTGAAATTGCTAGAGATAAAAAATTTTATACTCAAACTTACTCAAGGGGACTGAAAAAAAATAAACTTAAAACTATTTCACGTGGAAGTATTAAAAAAGGTACAAAAATAAAGTTTACTCCTGATGATGAAATTTTTGGAAAAGAAAATTTTGACTCATCCATTATTTATAATATGGCTAAGGCAAAAGCCTATTTGATTCCAAACGTTGAGATTAATTGGTCTTGTCCAAAAAATTTAGTTAAAAAGAATATACCAACACAGGACAGGCTTCATTATGCAAAAGGAATTCATGATTACCTATCCGCATTAGTAAATCCAAATGAACCTATATTTGATGAAGAGTTCTATTTTAAGACCAGTGTTGACGAAGGAGGAAATAGTATCGAAGGAATTATTAATTGGTTTGATGCAATAGAACCAATTAATCAGTCATATTGCAACACAATACAAACTCCTTTGGGCGGAACTCATGAAAATGGTTTTAAAAATGGGATGTTCAAAGCATTTAAAGACTATTCAAAAATAAAGTTTGAGAGAAAAGCTTCTCAAATTACACAAGATGATATCTTTGGATCGTCAGCTTCTATATTGTCTATATTTATTGATAACCCTGAGTTTCAAGGCCAAACAAAAGAAAAGCTCTCTAGTATTGAACCGGGCAAAAAGATTGAATTAAAAATTAAACAACTATTTGAACAATGGTTGGCAAAAAAAACAAAAACAGCTGAACAATTATTCTATTATGCCTTTAACCGATCTCAAATCAGACTTCAAAATAAATCAGAACTTGCAATTGAACGGCAAGTTAAAAGAAAAAAAATTACATTACCCGGTAAACTTGCCGATTGCACTATTAGTGGCAATAAAGGGACTGAACTCTTTTTGGTTGAAGGTGACTCAGCTGGTGGATCAGCTAAGCAGGCAAGAGATAGGCAGACACAGGCTATACTCCCCTTGAGAGGTAAAATACTCAATGTAATAAGTGCATCCAGAGATAAAATAAATGCTAATCAAGAAATTGTTGATCTCATACAAGCTCTTGGTTGTAAAAGAGGTGACAATTACAACTCTAAAGATATTAGATATGAAAAAATAATTATTATGACTGATGCTGATGTAGATGGAGCTCATATTGCTACTCTTCTAATGGGATTTTTCTACAATGAATTTCCTAAATTAATTGATGATGGCCAACTTTATTTATCTGTTCCCCCTCTATTTAAAATATCTAAAGGTGGTAAAATTTTTTACGCTGTAAGTGAAAGACATAAAGATGATATAGTTAAAAAAGAATTTAAAAATTCTGAAAATATTGAAATTAATCGATTTAAGGGTCTAGGTGAAATGATGCCAGCTCAATTAAAGGAAACAACAATGTCTCCTGAAAATAGAACTTTGCTTAAAGTTCAAATTGCCGCAAAAGATAAGAAAAAAACTAAAAAATCTGTAGAAGCCTTGATGGGAAAAAAACCAGAACTGAGATTTAAGTTTATAACTGAAAATTCAAAAAGAGTTTCTGCAGAAAATATCCTTTAAGCTAAATTCTTTATATTTTTTTCTGTTTTTTCACTATAAGGAGCTGAAACCATTTTTCCGGCATTAATTAAATTTTGTCCTTTTAATACTGCTCTTTTATGACTGAAATTGCGATACCCATCATGACCATGGTATGAGCCTGAGCCACTTGGACCAACTCCTCCAAATGGAAGGTCATGCATTGAAAATTGAAAAAGAACATCGTTAGTCACAAGCTGTCCTGATGTAGTTTTATTTAGAAGATCATCTACTTCTTTTGCATCATCACCAAAATAATAAAGAGCAAGTGCCTTAGGGTTATGATTTACATATTTAATAGTTTCATCAAAATTTTTATACGACATAACAGGTAAGATAGGTCCAAAAATTTCATTCTTCATGACCTCCATATCATCAGTTGGATTGAGAATTAACGTTGGAGGAATTTTATGATGCTCTTGTTGTGCAAGATCTTCATTAGCAGGATTAATTTCTACAATTTCTGCTCCTTTAGATTTTGCATCCGAAATATATGATCTCAATCTTTCATAATGATTCAAATGAATGATTGAAGTATAATCAGGATTATTCTTCAGAGTTTCGTAGGACTCTTGTACATATGACTTAGCGTGCTCAACAAACTCATTCTCTTTTCCTTCAGGAAGAAATACATAATCAGGTGAAATACATATCTGGCCAGCATTTAGCAATTTACCCATCATAATTTTATCAACACTTTTCTTCATTTTAGCTTTAGGGCCAACAATAACAGGTGACTTTCCACCAAGTTCGAGTGTAAGTGGAACTAAATTTTCAGAAGCTTCATAGGCAATTTTTTTTGCTACATGAGTTGACCCAGTAAATAATAAATGATCAAAAGCAAGGCCGGCAAAAGACTGAGATGTTTGAGGTCCGCCATTGATCACGACTACTTCATCTTCTCTAAAGTATTGTTTAACTAATTTTTCAGTCAAATCAGATGTTTCAGGAACAAACTCTGATAATTTCATCATTGAGTTATTTCCAGCAGCAAACACTTCAACTAATGGACCTAAACTCAAATTTAGTGGGAAGTTCCATGGTGAGATAATCCCTACTACTCCGTAAGGTTGATTATGAATAAACGCTTTGGCACCTAGTAATCCTAGAGGAAAATTAGGTTTTCTTTTTTCAGGCTTCATCCATTTACTTAAATTTTTTGAAACATGTTTTGCACTAGCAATAATAGGCAAAGTATCTGACAGTAAGCTTAATTGCTCATGCCTTGTTCCAAAATCATTCTGTAAAGCTTTGTGGAAGTCTTCTGAGTTTTCCTCAACGAGAAGTTTTAATCTATTTATCCTATCTATTCTCTCTTTATAATCAGGATAGTCACCATTTTGGAATCTGTTTTTGAGACTATTGAGAATTCTCTCTAATTCGTCCTTAGAAACTTCAGGATAATCTGATGCTACACTTACTCCACCTAAACCCATATGTTTACCTCTTAAAATTATTTAGATCGTATAGAAATTATAAGTATAATTCAATTAGAATATATTGACACTTAATATGTCGACATTATGATCTTACTATTCCTTTATTATAATTTTTTTGTTTATGCCAAATAAAATAAAATTTCATATCGATGAAAATAATGTAGCTGTTTTAACATTGAATGACCCTGAAAGACTTAATGCTCTTTCTTTAGAGATGTTAACTGAGATACATGAACAAATTAAACTTATCAATGATGGTAAAACAAATGCAAGGTGTCTTGTAATTACTGGAGAAGGACGAGGGTTTTGTGCTGGGGCTAATTTAATTGATACAAATGCAGCGCCTTCAGAAAGTGACAATCCAATGGATAGAGATTTAGGGAAAGGATTGTTAACTCATTATCATCCAATGCTTATTGATTTAAAAAATTTAGAAATACCTGTTATTACTTCAATTAATGGTGTTGCGGCTGGCGCAGGATGTTCACTAGGTATCATTGGTGATCTAATATTTGCTTCTGATAAATCATATTTCTATCAGGCTTTTAAATTTATTGGATTAGTTCCAGATGCTGGATCCACATATATACTTCCTCGAAAAATTGGCATGGCAAGAGCTATGGAATTATCGATGTTGGGTGAAAAAATCACAGCTGAAAAGGCTCTTTCATGGGGATTAATAAATTTTGTTTACGATCAGGAAAATTTAATGAAAGAAACAATTAAAACTGCTACTGAGATCGCAAATGGGCCAACTATTGCTTATAAATTAATGAGAAAACTGTACTGGGAAAGTTTAAGCAATGGCTTTGAGGCTCAACTAAATGCTGAAAGTAAAGCTCAAACAATAGCAGGGAAGACTGAGGACTGCTTTAATGGTGTTATGTCTTTTCTGCAGAAAAAGAAACCTAACTTCAAAGGAAAATAAGCTTAATTATAATTACTTAGAAACTCTTCAGAAAAACGCTGAAATCTTTTTTCTTCAATTGATGCCCTGATCTCTTTCATCAAGTTTTGATAGAAATAAATATTATGTAAGGATAAAAGCATGCCACCTAACATTTCTTTTGCATTAAATAAGTGATGAAGATATGCGGCTGAGTATGTATTACAAACAGGATTGTCACTTTCAGGATCAATTGAGGAGTTTAATTGTTTAAATTTTGAATTTCTAATATTTACTGTTCCATTTTTTGTAAAAGCCTGCCCATTTCTCCCATTTCTAGTGGGAAGAACACAATCAAACATATCGATTCCTCTGGCAACTGCACCGATAATATCATCAGGCTTGCCAACTCCCATTAAATACCTTGGTCTATTTTGTGGAAGAGATAGACAAGTATAATCTAGGACTTTAAACATTTCATCTTGAGGTTCACCTACAGCTAATCCCCCAACAGCATAACCATCAAAATCTAAATTAATTAGAGATTTTACTGATTCTTCTCTCAAATCTGAGTAAGTACTTCCCTGAACAATGCCAAATAATTGATTCTGAGATCCATTAAATGCGTATTTACATCTTTCCGCCCATTTCATTGATAATCTCATTGAATCACTTGCTTGGTCATGTGTTGCCGGAAAAGGAGTGCACTCATCAAAACACATAACAATATCTGAATTTAGGTTTTTTTGAATTTCAATTGATTTTTCAGGACTAACAAAGAATTTTTTACCATCAATATGTGATTTAAACTCTACTCCATCGTCAGTTAATTTTCTTAATTTTGACAATGAGAATACCTGATAACCTCCTGAGTCAGTTAATATAGGCAAATGCCAATTCATAAAGTCGTGTAACCCACCAAATTTACTAATTAAATCATCTCCAGGTCGAAGCATTAAATGATATGTATTTCCTAATAAAATTTCTGAACCAGTTTTCAAAAGATCGGATGTTGTAACCGCTTTCACTGTTGCAGCAGTGCCAACAGGCATAAATGCTGGAGTGTTAATGATTCCATGATCTGTATTTACGATACCTCTTCTAGCGAGGTGGTCATTATTTAATAGTTCAAAATTACTCATTACGATACAACAGGCTTACATCTCCATATGAAAAGAAACGATAATCATTTTCAATAGCCGATTGGTATATAGATTGAATTTTATCAATGCCAGAGAAAGCAGAAACTAAAAGCATCAAAGTTGACTTTGGTAAATGAAAATTTGTTAAAAGCATATCTACTACTTTAAATTTAAATCCAGGCTTAATAAAAATATCTGTTTTTCCACTAAATGGAGAAAGCTCACCACTCAGTGCTGCGGACTCCAACAGCCTTAACGATGTTGTACCAACAGAAATTATTTTTCCTTTTTTTGATTTTTTTTCTTTGATCAACTCAATAACTTCATTTGAAACAATCCCTACTTCACTATGCATTTTATGGTTTTCAATATTATCTCTAATAGGCATAAATGTTCCCGCTCCAACATGAAGAGTAATCTCTGCTAACTGATCTCTGTCTTTTATTTTATTAAATATTTCATTATTAAAATGAAGGCCAGCTGTAGGAGCCGCGATTGATCCATTATGACTTGCGTAAACTGTTTGATAATCATTAAAATCATTTTTATCACTATTTCTTGATTTTAGAATGTAAGGAGGAAGAGGCATTTTACCAAAATTTCTAAATACTATATCTTCATCTCCATTTATTTTTATTATAAAGTCACCTTCACGAGTCTTTTCTATAACATCAAGGAAATATGAGTCATCTAAAAAAATTTTATCACCTGCATTTATTTTCTTTCCGGGTTTTATAAACGCTTTCCAAAGCGACTCTTCAATTTTTTTATGAAAAGTAATTCTGACTTCATTTGACTTGTGTTTTATAGAAAAATAAGCTGGAATTACCTTGGAGTTATTCACCACAAGTAAGTCATTCTTTTCAATATAATTAAGAATATTGTTAAAATTATCGTGACAAACGGGGTCGCTGCCAATCAATAAACGTGAAATGTTTCGAGGCTGGATTGGCCTACTTGCTATTAATTCCTGCGGAAGATCAAAGTCAAAATGACTAATATCCATATTTATTCAATATCAGATAAAACTTTCACTGATATCATTAAATCTGGATCTGATACCTCACCGTTTGATCCAGATCCTTCTTTAATGTTATCTACGTACTCCATTCCTGAAACCACTTGACCAAAAACAGTGTATTGTCCATCTAAGTGTGGAGTTGATCCAAAACAAATAAAAAACTGACTATTAGCTGAATTAGGATCCTGAGTTCGAGCCATAGAAACAGTGCCTCTTAAGTGTGAGGTGCTATTAAACTCCTGCATTAAATCAGGCTTACTTGATCCACCAGTGCCATTACCAAATTGTCCGTCACCTGTTTGAGCCATAAAGCCAGGTATGACTCTATGAAAAGGAACTCCATCATAAAAACCTTCTCGTGTGAGTTCTTTAATTTGGTTTACATGATTTGGAGCGACATCGGATAAAAGTTCAATTATTACATTGCCGTCTTTTAATTCTATTTGAATTGTATTTTCTGGATCATTTGCCATATATAGACTTTCTTCAGCGTTAGCTAAGTTATTAAAAATAATAAATAATGAGAATATATATAGTATAAATTTTCTCATCAAAGTTAATTATTAAATTTTTGCTTCAGTTTTCCTGATACATAATCAGTAGTAAAATTAGAAATGTCTCCATTTAATCTAGCTATATCTCTAATAAAATTAGATGATATTGATTGTCTTTGAGCGTCAGCCATTAAAAAAACTGTTTCAATTTCAGAATTCAATTGACGGTTCATTCCTACCATTTGAAATTCATATTCGAAATCAGAAACAACCCTTAACCCTCTTACAATAACCTGAGCATTTAATGATTTAGCAAACTCAACTAAAAGATTATCAAATGCAACGACCTCTATTGAAGAACTACTTGAAAATTCATTGTCGATCATATCTTTACGCTCATTGAGAGAAAATAAAGGATTTTTGTGAGGGCTATCTGCCACAGCAATATATAGCTTATCGACAAATCTTAAGGCTCTATTGACTACGTCAATATGACCTTTATGTATCGGATCAAAGCTGCCCGGATATACTCCAATTTTTTCCATACAGAATTATATATTGAATAAAAATAATCCTCTACCAATTAATTTTCTATTTCAACTCGTGAAGCTGAAACAACTTTTTCACTATCTGATGTTTTAAATATGCTTACTCCTTGAGTATTTCTCCCAGCAACTCTTATATCTATAACTGGACATCTGATCAATTGGCCTGACTTTGTAATCAGCATAATATCATCATCATGTCCAACTGGAAACGAAGCTAAAACATTTCCATTTCGTGACGAAGTGGTTATGCACATAATTCCTGAACCACCTCTATTGGTAACTCTAAATTGATATGAAGAAGTTCTTTTACCAAACCCATTTTCAGTTACTGTAAGAACAAATTGCTCACACGCTTTCATTTCTTGAAAACGATCTTCTGATAATTTAATATCTTCTATTTCTTCTCTACTATCCTCTTCATTATCATCACTATCTTCTTTAGTCGCTTTATTCATTTTTAAATAAGCTTTAGCTTCAGACGAAGTTACATCTAGATGAGATAATATTGACAGTGATATAATTGAGTCATTTTCAGCGAGTTTGATGCCCCTTACTCCAATAGATGAACGGCTTTTAGTTGTTCGCAATTTTGAAACGGGCGTTCTAATACATTTACCTTCTTTTGTAGAAAGCAAAATATCATCATTTTCAGTGCAAATTTTAACTCCAACAATTTTATTTGAATCACTTAACTTCATAGCAATTTTTCCATTAGCTTGAATATTTTTAAAATCATCAATATTATTTTTTCTAATGCTGCCATCAGCGGTAGCGAATATTAAAAAATTATCGTCTTTAGAAGCTTTATTTTCTGGCATAACAAGTATACTTGATAGCTGATCATCCTGTTTCAAATTTAATAAATTTATAATTGCTTTACCTTTTGCTGTTGGTGATGATTCCGGTATCTTCCATGTTTTAAGCTTGTATACAATGCCACTTGATGAAAAAAATAACATATTGTCATGAGTACTAGAGGTGAAAACTTGTGTGACAAAATCTTCATCATTAGTTTTCATTCCTGATCTACCTTTACCGCCTCTTTTTTGGGCACGGTACATTTCTAGAGGAACTCTTTTTATATAGCCAGAATTAGTAATACTAATAACCATATCACTTCTTTGAACAAGGTCCTCTTGATCTATGTCTGAAACTTCATGATTAGCAATTTCAGTTTTTCGTGGGGAAGAAAATTCTTGTTTTATATTGTCTAATTCATCTTTAATAACAGATTGCAGTTTATTTTTGTCTCTTAAAATTGATAAGTACTCGTTTATATTAACTGATAGCACCTTTAATTCTTCTTCTAATTCACCTTTACCTAATGCCGTAAGTCTTTGAAGCCTTAATTCTAAGATAGATTTAGCTTGATCCTCAGTTAAATAAATATCTTTATCATTTTTAATTTGTCTTGGATCATCAATTAATTCTAAAATATCCTTTACATCAGAGCTTTTCCATTTTGTTTTCAGTAACTCTATTTTAGCAGAGCTAGGATCCTTTGAATTTTTTATGATTTCTATTACTTGGTCTACATTAGATATAGCGATAGCCAGACCTGTTAAGACATGTGCCCGATCTCTGGCTTTATTTAAATCATACCTAGTTCTAAGAGATATAATTTCTTCTCGGTGATTTATGAAATGTCTTAAGAAATCTTTTATGTTCATCAGCTCTGGCTTCTGATCATTGAGGGCTAAAGCATTTACACCATATGAGCTTTGCAAAGGCGTGAACTTGTATAATTTATTTAAAATTACTTGCGCAATGACTCCTTTTTTCAGCTCAACAACTACTCTAACACCCTGTCGATCTGACTCATCTCTTAAATCACTGATCCCTTCAATTCTTTTATCTCGTACAAGCTCCGCTATCTTTTCAATTAAAGAGGATTTATTAACTTGATAAGGCAGTTCTGTAAAAATAATTGCCTCACGGTCACTTTTGAATTCCTCGAAAGATGACTTTGCTTGAACAATAATCGATCCTCTACCGCTAATTTGTGAGTCTTTAATTCCTTTCGTACCAATTATCTTTCCTCCTGTAGGAAAGTCTGGCCCTTTAATTATTTCGTTAATTTTTTCGAAAGAAATTTCTTGATCATCTATACAGGCAATGCAAGCATCAATAACTTCACCGAGATTATGTGGCAATATGTTTGTAGCCATACCAACTGCGATTCCACCTGCTCCATTTACAAGCAAATTTGGATATTTCGATGGCAGGACTATTGGTTCACTCTCACTTTCATCATAATTAGGTCTATATTCGACAGTATCTTTCTCAATATCCTCTAATAAAAATTTAGATATTTTTGCCATGCGGACTTCTGTGTACCTCATTGCCGCTGCTCGATCACCATCCATAGAACCAAAGTTCCCCTGGCCATCAAGTAAAGGTACTCTCATAGAAAAATCTTGTGCTAATCTAACGAGCGCATCATATACCGCTTGATCACCATGGGGATGATATTTACCGATTACATCACCAACAACCCTAGCACTTTTTCTATGCTGCTTATTCCATTCATAACCAGCCTCATGCATTGCATATAAAATTCTTCTATGAACAGGTTTTAGTCCATCTCTTACATCAGGCAATGCTCTACTTACGATTACACTCATTGCGTAGTCTAAGTAAGATTTTTGCATCTCGTCATCGATAGGAATCTGTGAAATCGATGTGTTTTCTTTAGTTACACTTTTAGTAATTTGATCATTTGAATCAGTCAATTTAAAGTCCTAAATAGTGGTTAATAATTAGCTAAAAACAGCCAAATATGAAGCATCTTTTATGATTAACATTATAGAAAATTATAACAGAAAAATGAAAATTAAGCCATTTTAAAAAGGGATTTCATCATCAATATCAAGATCGTCAGAGTTAGAAAAATTATTATCCTGAGACATGTCTTGATCAATTTGAGGTGAAGATTCACCACCATAGTCACTGGATCCTCCTCTGCTATCAAGCATTGTTAAAGTCCCATTATAATTTGCAAGCACAACCTCTGTTGTATATTTTTCAACTCCATTATTATCAGTGAACTTTCTTGTTTGAAGTTGTCCTTCAATATATATTTTAGATCCTTTTTTAAGGTAATTCTCAACAACACCCGCTAAACCATCGTTAAATATAACTATTCTGTGCCATTGAGTTTTATCTCTTCTCTCTCCTGTATTTTTATCTTTCCAAGATTCTGAAGTTGCAAGACTTAACTGGGCCAGTTTTTTTCCATCTTGTGTCTGTCGTATTATGGGGTCAGCCCCTAAATTGCCAATAAGCATTACTTTATTTAAACTTGACGCCATATGTATAAATTAACTATTTAATAACTTGGTGTATACAAAAAAACAAAGATAATTATTTTATTCACAACTATCTTTAAGTCTTAATAAATCAAACTAATTATAATGTTGAGATGAGCAAAAATATTTCAATTCAGGGAGCAAGAGAGCATAATCTAAAAAATATTAACGTTAAGATTCCAAGAGACAAGCTAACAATAATCACGGGCCTTTCAGGCTCTGGAAAGTCATCTCTAGCATTTGATACTATCTATGCAGAAGGTCAGAGAAGGTATGTCGAAAGTCTATCGGCGTATGCAAGGCAATTTCTTCAAATGATGCAAAAACCTGATGTTGATTTAATTGAGGGATTAAGCCCAGCAATATCAATTGAACAAAAAACAACTTCAAAAAACCCCAGATCGACAGTTGGAACAGTAACAGAAATATATGATTATCTTAGATTATTATTTGCTCGAATCGGAGTTCCCTATTCACCTACAACTGGCCTACCAATAAAAAGTCAGACTGTTACTCAGATGGTAGACAGAATTCAATCAAAGCCTGCGGGTTCAAAATTTTTAATCTTAGCTCCGATTGTGAGAGGAAGAAAAGGTGAATATAAAAAAGAATTGGCCGAACTTCAAAAAAAAGGATTCCAGAGAGTAAAAATTGATGGAGAGCAATATGAATTTGACTCACTTCCAGTTTTAGATAAAAAAAAGAAACACAATATATCAGTAGTAGTTGATAGAATTTCTTTATCTACAGATTTGGGTAATCGACTAGCGGACAGCATCGAAACAGCTTTAAATATTGCTGATGGAATTGTAGTGATTGAGGACTACGAGAAAGATATAAAAAATCTAAAAGAGGAAATATTTTCATCTAAATTTGCTTGTCCAGTTTCGGGTTTCACTATCGAAGAAATTGAACCAAGATTATTTTCTTTTAATAACCCTTATGGCGCATGTCCAGAATGCGATGGAATAGGAACTGATTTATCAATTGATACAGAGCTAGTTATTCCAGATAAAAATCTATCAATTAATGAAGGGGCTATTGCCCCATGGCCAATTGCTACCTCGAGCTACTATAAACAGGTTTGTGAAAGTATATCAAAACATTTTAAATTTTCCCTTGATACTCCATGGAAAAAACTAAACAAAAAAATTAAAGATGTAATTCTTTTTGGATCAGACGATGAAGTTAAATTCAAATACGATGATGGATATACGTATTATAAGGAGTTTGAAGGAGTAGTGAATAATCTAGAAAGGAGATATTTAGAAACTGATAGTGATTGGATGAGGTCTAATATTGAAAAATATCAAACAGAAAGTAAATGCCATGAATGTGGTGGCCTGAGACTTAAAAAGGAAGCGTTAGCAGTAAAAATTAATGGGTTAAATATTGGTCAAGTATGTCAAAAATCAATCAAAGAGTCTCTAAGTTGGTTTCAAAAGCTAGAAAAACATCTAACAAAAAAAGAAAATGAGATTTCGTATAGAATTTTAAAAGAATTAAATGAAAGAATAAATTTTTTAAACAATGTGGGTCTTGAATACTTAACTTTATCAAGAAACTCTGGAACATTGTCTGGAGGAGAGTCACAGCGCATTAGACTAGCATCTCAAATTGGGTCAGGACTTACCGGCGTTCTTTACGTACTTGATGAACCGTCAATAGGGCTACATCAAAGAGATAATGCAAGGTTACTTGAAACATTGAAACGACTTCGAAACCTTGGAAACACCGTTATTGTTGTAGAGCATGATGAAGAAGCTATGGTTAACGCAGACCATATAATTGATTTAGGACCAGAAGCTGGCGTTAAAGGTGGACATGTAACTGCTAGTGGAACCGTAAACGAAATAATGAAAAATAAAAAAAGTTTAACTGGTCAATATTTATCAAAAAAAATGATGATTGATGTCCCTTCTAGAAGACGTGACGCAAAAGATAATAAAAAAATTAATATTAAAGGAGCCTCAGGAAATAATCTTAAAGATGTAAATTGTGAAATCCCCTTGGGGACGCTTACATGCATTACAGGAGTTTCAGGAAGTGGCAAATCTACACTTACTATAAATACACTCTATAAAGCTATAGCAAAGGAATTAAATGGCTCAAACACAAACCCCTCTAGCTATAAGACTATTGAAGGAATAGATAATTTAGACAAAGTCATTGATATTGACCAATCGCCTATTGGTAGAACCCCAAGATCAAATCCAGCGACATATACCGGTGCTTTTACATTTATAAGAGACTGGTTTGCGGGACTGCCAGAGTCAAAAGCTAGAGGATATAAAGCTGGCAGGTTTTCATTTAATGTTCGAGGTGGAAGATGTGAAGCTTGTGAAGGAGATGGTGTAATAAAAATTGAAATGCACTTCCTACCAGATGTTTATGTAACTTGTGATGAGTGTGAAGGTAGTAGATATAATCGTGAGACGCTAGAAGTTAAATATAAAGATAAGAATATTTCTGATATTCTTAATATGACGGTTGATGAAGGCTTAAAATTTTTTGATCCTATACCTTTAGTTAAAAATAAACTCAGCACATTACATAGTGTTGGCTTGGGTTATATTAAGATTGGTCAACAAGCTACTACTCTATCAGGTGGTGAGGCACAAAGAATAAAATTATCAAAAGAACTCTCAAAACGAGCAACTGGTAAAACACTATATATTTTAGATGAACCAACAACTGGTCTACATATTCATGATATAAAAAAACTTTTAGAAGTACTTCAAATATTAGTTGAACAAGGAAATACTATAGTTGTAATTGAGCATAACCTTGATGTTATTAAAACTGCTGATTGGTTAATTGATTTAGGGCCAGAAGGTGGAGATAATGGAGGTGAAATTATTGGCTGCGGAACACCTGAAATGCTAAAAAAGAATAAAAAAAGCTATACTGGCAAATATTTAAAAAAATTAGTTTAATTTTTTTTGATTTGTTTGATACAAATAGAATCATTAATTAATATTGAGGAAAAAAAATGGCAAGCATTCTCCAATCATTGAATAAAACTATATTAGCAGGAACGATATTATTGTTAGTCTTGCTCCTTATAATGTTTAAGGCTTATGATCTATCTTTTGATCTTATATTTTGGCAAACGATTTTTAGATATTTACATGTTGTAGTTGGAGTAATGTGGATTGGACTTCTTTGGTACTTTAATTTTGTTCAAATTCCTAATATGCCTAATATTCCTGATGAACAAAAACCTGCAATTGGAAAAGTTATCGCTCCTGCTGCTTTATTTTGGTTCAGATGGGCTGCTTTAGCTACAGTGATAACTGGATTAATCACTCTTGCACTTTATTATGGTCATTCAGGAGCTATTAATGCGCTTATTTTAACAATACCTAACTTTAATGATCCTAGAGCACTGACTATTGGAATTGGTATGTGGCTAGCTTTAATAATGGCATACAATGTTTGGATGGTTATTTGGCCTAATCAAAAAAGAGCTCTTGGAATAGTTGAGGCTGACGCTGAAACGAAAGCAAAATCTGCAAGAACTGCGATGCTGTTTTCTAGGACAAATACAATGCTTTCAATACCTATGCTTTTAGCAATGGTAGCTGCGCAAAATTTAGCCTAAGCAATTTATTTAGTTGAATCAACTGCTGACGTACTAGTCCAGTCCCTTTTCACGTCTAAATATTTAAGTAGCGGCGCAGCAACAAATATTGAAGAATATGTACCAACTAGAACTCCCCATATCATAGCAAAAGTAAAACCCTTGATAACGGATCCACCAAAAATATAGAGAGATAAAAGAGCCAATAAAGTAGTGATAGATGTAATTATCGTTCGTGATAAAGTTTCATTAATTGACAAGTCTAATAATTGATCAATTTTAAGTGATCTATGTTTTCTAAGGTTTTCTCTTACTCTATCGTATACTACAACAGTATCATTCATTGAGTAACCAACTATGGTAAGTATTGCAGCTATAATTGGTAGATTAAATTCCAACTGAGTGATGCAAAATATCCCTATCGTAAGAATTACGTCATGAACAAGCGCTAATACGGCGCCAAGTGAGAACTGCCATTCAAATCTAAACCAGATATATAAAAGCATTGCAAATACAGCAAGTACAATCGCAAACATTCCAGCCTGTATCAATTCACCACTTACTTTTGGGCCAACCACTTCAGTTCTTCGATAATTAACAGAAGAGTTAAGGTCACTATCTAGTTTATTTTTTACAATTTCTACAACATTCTGTTGAATTTTATCGCCTCCAGATTGTTGCTCAATTCGAATTAAAATATCATTCTTAGATCCAAATTCTTGTATTTGAATATCTCCAAGTGATAGGTCATTAAGTGCTGATCTGATTTGCGATATATCAACATCTTCTTTTATTTCAATTTCAATAAGCGTTCCACCTTTGAAATCTATTCCAAAGTTTAGGCCAAATGAGAAAAAGGATATTATAGATCCAATAATTAATAATGAAGATAATACAAAACCGATAATATGAATTTTTAAAAATGATATATTTTTTGAACTAAAGTCTAAATTCATATCTTGAGCCCTACATTTTCTGATTTCATTTTTCTTACTCTAAGTGAAATAAAAAGTCTCGTAACTGTGAATGCTGTAAAGACAGATGTAAAAATACCAATGGCAAGAGTGATAGAGAATCCTCTCACAGGACCAGAGGCCATAAAAAATAATATTATCGCAGCTATTAAAGTTGTGATATTTGCATCCAATATTGTTGATAATGCTCGTTTATAGCCATTATCTATGGAGTTTATCATTGAACTTCCATTTCTTAACTCTTCTTTGACCCTTTCAAAAATAAGAACATTGGCATCGACAGCCATTCCAATAGTAAGAATTATACCAGCTATTCCTGGCAGAGTTAGAGTTGCTTGAAACATTGAAAGGACGCCAAGAACTAATAATAAGTTAATGATAAGAGCGATGTCAGCAAATAGTCCAAACGTTCGATATATAAATAACATAAATAAAATGACAGCAGCAAAACCAATTATCGCAGCTATTTTTCCAGCATTAATAGAATCCGCTCCTAAATCTGGGCCAACTGAACGTTCTTCTAATATAATTAACGGTGCAGGGAGTGCGCCAGCCCTAAGAAGTATTGCTAATTCGTTTGCTTCTTCCGATGAAAAGCCTCCCGATATTTGACCCGAACCACCAAGAATAGCATCTCTAATCACTGGAGCACTTACTACTCTATCATCAAGTATAATTGCAAAAGGTTTTCCAACATTTTGTTGCGTTACTCTTCCAAATTTTTTAGCTCCTATACCGTCAAAGCGAAAAGTTACAATCGGCTCATTTGTTTGAGGGTCAAACCCTGGTTGTGCATCTACTAAATTTTCACCACCCACCATAACTCTTTTTTTAACAATGTATTTATAATCTGAATCATCATCTGACGGTAGAACTTCAGAGCCAATTGGAGCTTTATCTGGTTTCTGAGGATCGTATACAACCGATTGGTCAACTAATTGAAAAGTAAGCTTAGCAGTTTGTCCAAGTAAAGATTTAATTTGATCTGGGTCTTCAAGTCCAGGAACTTGTATAATAATCCTTGATGCTCCCTGCCTTTGAATTGTTGGTTCTCTAGTTCCAAGCTCATCTATTCTTCTTCTAACAATTTCTAAAGATTGATTTACAGCGTTAATTGTTAAAAGCTTTTTATATTCTTCAGTAAATAATATTTCTAAATATTCATCGCTATTAATATTTACTATCAAATTTGAAGAAGAACCAACTTGAAGTAAATTTTGAGAGTCTGTAACTGATAAATCTTTAATTTTATTTATCACGGATTGGGCTGTCGAAGAGGATTTAAATTTGAGAGATCCGTCTGTAGTTTTCATGCTTGATATTTTAAGATTCTCTTCTCTATATAGTTTCCTTAAATCAGAAGTTAAATTATCAATCCGTTCATTTATAATAACATCTGTATCAACCTCTAAAAGTAAATGCGATCCTCCTTGTAAATCTAAACCAAGGTTAACTTGTTGATTTGGAAAAAAATTTGGAAAACTATTTAATGATTCTTTGCTAAAAAAATTAGGTAAAGCGAATAATAAACCTATTCCAATTGTCAAATAGATTAATAGCTTCTTTGATCTAGAAAAATAGAGCATTTATAATTTTATTTTGCTGGCTGTGTAGCTTCTACTTCAGAGACAGTAGATTTAACAATTACTACATTTACTCCCTGAGAAATTTCAACTTCAATATCAAAGTCGTTTATTACTCTAACAACTTTTCCCTTCATACCTCCAGAAGTTAATATCTTATCTCCACGTTGTATTGCAGATACCATAGCCTTGTGTTCTTTAACTCTTCTTTGTTGAGGTCTAATGAGAAGAAAATAGAAAACACCAAAAATTAAAAATAATGGCATTAATTGAACAAATAACTGGTCCATGTAATAACTCCTTTTTTTAAGCAATATACATACTTAGAACAATTTTTTGAACTAAATAATTATATTTAATTTAACCCATCTTTAAGTCTAATTAATGAAATTTCGTGCGTTAAATCAATATGCATTGGAGTAATTGATATATAATGATTTGCTATTGCTTCAACATCCGTCATAAACCCTGGCACTCTTTTATTTTGTGTTACACCTAATTTATTTCCATGTTCTTCAGCTCTTCTTCTTAATCCAAATCTGAAGATATTTCTTTCCTTTTCATAAATAATTAAATCATCGGAGTCCCTATTGCCCTGTGTTGTAATTTCAATACCTTTAACACCACTTGGTTTGCAGTGTGGAAAATTGATATTAATAAAAGTATCTTCTTGCCAGCCAATTTTTGATAGTTTCTCAAATATCTCTGGAAAGAAATGATTTGTTGCACCCCATTTAATCTGATCTTTTTTACCAGACTCATAATTTTGACTTATTGATATTGAAGGAACTTTTCTCATAATACCTTCCATAGCACCAGCAATTGTTCCAGAATATGTTGTATCTTCACCAATATTACAGCCACTATTTACACCAGATAATAGTATATCTGGACGTTTATCTTTTAAAACTCGATCAAGAGCAATTGCCACGCAATCTCCTGGAGTTCCATTTACTGAAAAAATTTTTTCTCCCTGTTCTTTCAATTTTAGATCAGATGTAAATGATAAGGCATGAGATGCACCACTTTTTTCAAACTCAGGAGCAACAATCCACACATCATTGGAAAAAGTTTCTACGATTGATTTTAGAAGATTTATACCAGGTGAAAAATAACCATCATCGTTGGTAATTAGTATACGAGAATTTTTTAAATCGATAGCTGACATTAGTTAGGAACTAGGAAATAGTTTTTTGATTATTCATATATGGCCGTAATACATCTGGAACTTCTATTGAACCATCAGAATTTTGATAATTTTCCATAATGGCTATTAAAGTTCTTCCAACTGCAAGGCCGGAACCATTTAAAGTATGAAGAAATCTTATTTCTTTACCATCCTTATAGCGTGAATTCATTCGCCTTGCTTGAAAATCTCCACAATTCGAACAACTAGATATTTCTCTATAGGCTTTTTGACCTGGAAGCCAAACTTCAATGTCGTATGTTTTTTTTGCAGAAAAGCCCATATCTTCTGAAGACAAGATGACAACTCTATAGTGAAGATCTAATTTTTTTAAGACTTCTTCAGCGCAATTAAGCATTCTTTCATGTTCATCTTCTGACTTTTGTTCAGAAGTTAAGCTCACAAGTTCAACCTTATAAAATTGATGTTGCCTCATAATTCCCCGAGTATCTTTGCCTGCCGCACCGGCCTCTGATCTAAAACAAGGAGTGTGGGATACAAATCGTTTAGGCAGGTCTGCTATATCCAATATTTTTCCTCTGGTTAAATTTGATAGAGGCACCTCCGCAGTTGGAATTAAAAAATAATCATTAGTTGTTTTAAACAAATCTTCTTCGAATTTAGGTAAATTGCCTGTTCCATATAATGCATCTCCTCGAACAAGAATGGGTACATTAACTTCCTCATAACCAAACTCTAAAGTATGAAGGTCTAGCATAAAGTTTGCTATTGATCTTTCTAGTCTAGAAAGCATACCTTTTTGTATAACAAATCTTGCACCAGATATATTTGCAGCATCTTCAAAACTCATTATTCCAAGATCCTCACCAATATCAAAATGTTCTTTCAGCTCAAATGAAAAAAAATTTTTCTCACCAATCAATTTTATCTCTTTATTTTTTGTCTCATCTCCCACAGGGACACTTTCATGAGGCAAGTTAGGAATCCTAGATAAAATGTCATTCAAATCATTTTGTGAATTCTTTTGTGCCTCATCAAACTCTTGAAGTTTAGATTTTAAGGCTGAAACTTCTTCTTTTAAATTTGAGGCCTCTTCACTATTTCCTTGAGAAGAAAATTCTCCAATTTTTTTTGATTTAGAGTTTCTTTCTTCTTGAAGAGATTGAAGCTGAGCTATCAGGTCTTTATTTTTTTTATCTAAATCTAATATTTCTCTAGAAATCGGACTATGATTTCTTTTTGATAAAATTTTATCAAAATCTTCAGGATTTTCTCTGATTTTTTTTATATCAAACATTGATTACTTATTCTCCACTCTTTTATTCTCAATAAATTGAACTGCGAATATTGATAGTTCATAAAGCAAAAGAATTGGAATTCCTAGTCCAATTTGTGAAATTGGATCAGGGGGAGTTAGAATTGCCGCCGCAGCAAAAACACCTACAATCACAAACTTTCTATTTTTTTTAAGACCTTTACTTGATACAAACCCCACCCTTGCTAACAATGTTAATAAAATTGGAAGCTGAAAACTGAGACCAAACGCAAAAATGAGTCTCATAATAAGACTTAAATATTCATTAACTTTCGCTTCTAACTGTATTGGCAAAGCTCCATTTCCACCAATTGATTCGAATGATAAAAAGAACTTAATTGCTAAAGGCATAATAAAATAATAGACAAGAGCTGAGCCAAGAAGGAAAAGCAATGGCGTTGCAATTAAATAGGGTATAACAACCATTTTCTCATTCTTATATAAACCTGGAGCCATAAATATCCAAATTTGCGTTAATACGTATGGCAGAGATAAGAATAATGAAGCAAAAAGAGCAACCTTAAGATAGGTGAAGAAAGTCTCATGGAGTGCAGTAAAAATTAACCGTCTTCCTTGTTCACCTTCGACAGCATCTGCATAAGGCTGAACTAGAAAGTTATATATAGTGTCAGCAAATATATAAGAAATTACAAATAGAACAGTTATTAAAATTAGAGATTTTACGAGACGTTTACGCAGTTCAATTAAATGCTGAAGCAATGGTTGCTTACTATCATTTATATCTTTGGACTCAGAATTCATTTATTAATCTTTCTTTCCATCCTTCTTTTCATCATCAATAATTGATTGATTAATACTGTCTCGCATTTCGTCTGTGAAACTTTTAGTACTTGAGTCTTCAATATTATTTTTGATTTCATCAATTCCAGACTCATTTGCAATTGAATTGATACTTGTTTTAAATTCTCTAGATATATTTCTAATTTTGCCCCACCAACGGCCAAAAGTTCTTAATACAGCAGGCAAATCTTTAGGGCCTACAAAAATTATTATTAATGCAGCGATAACTAAGTATTCTACTCCACCGATTCCAGGTAACATGACTTTAGCTGAATTTACTCTTTTTTAGAGTTATCTTCAGATTTATTTATTGAATTAGGCTCGTCATCATCGTTGATGCCTTTTTTAAAGCTTTTAACTCCTTTGGCAACGTCACCCATCAATTCAGAAATTTTTCCTCTTCCAAAAAGAATTACAAGAAGTGCAACTACGATTAAAATTTGCCAAAAACTAATTCCCATATGGTTCTCTCCAAGATATCAAAATATTACTATATATTAAAAAAGTTATTTAAAGAATATAATTAAGATTTCTCACTTATACTACTGAAATCTATTGATTTTTCTCTTACAATATTAGTTATATCTTTAGCTGTTCCTTGCTGCTTTATGCTTCCATTTTCAATGACAATTACTCGGTCAGACATTGAAATAGCATCATCAAAATCATGCGAAACTATAATTGCAGTAATTTTATTGTCTTTTAATATTTTTTTTGTCTCAAATCTTAATTGATGAGTAAGAGAATGATCAAGTGTTCCAAAAGGTTCGTCCATTAATAAGATTTTAGGTCGCGGAGCCATTGCTCTTGCAATTGCAACTCTTTGTTGCTCTCCACTTGATATTTCATTTGGAAAATTGTGAGCATACTTATCAACCTTAAAAAGTTTAAGGAGACCCATAGCAATTTCTTGTTTTTTTTGCCTATGAAACTTAAGTCCAAACATTACATTTTTAATTACTGACATATGAGGAAATAAAGCTCTTTCTTGTACTACTAAACCAATATTTCTTTGTTCTGTTGGTAGAGTATGAAAATAATCTGAAACAATTGAATTGTTTATCTGTATGGATCCACTTTTTTCTTTTTCAAGCCCCGCAATAATTCTCAATAAAGTAGATTTTCCACACCCTGAAGGACCTAAGATTGATAAAATCTCACCCTCATCAAGACTTAAATCTAGATTATTAAGAACTGGTTTACCTTTAATGTAATGATGATTTAAATTCTTGATTTCAAGTGTTGTCATTATTTATCTCTACTTGCAGGTCTAGATGTTCTTATCATTCTAGTCAATATAATTATAGGAAGTAATCCAATCATTACAATAGCAATCGATGGCGCTGCTGCATCATACATTCTTTCTTCTGCGGCAAAAATGTATGTATAAACTGCTAATGTATCAAAGTTAAATGGCCTTAGTATTAGTGTAGCGGGAAGTTCTTTAATTACCTCAGAGACGACTAATAATACACTTGTTAAAAAACTTGTTTTTAATAATGGCAAGTGGATTGAAGTTAAAAGTGGCCATCCAGAGGTTTTTAATGATCTCGCAACATCATCTAATCTTTTATTAACTCTTTGATAGCCTGACTCAATAGTTGAGCTAGCTAAAGCATAAGACTTGATTATATAAGCAATAATTAATCCTACCAGACTGCCTGTTAAAACAAATTGTATATTTATCTCTATAAATCCAGAGTCAATAAATGTAAGGAGTTGCATGACACCTATTGCTAATATTATACCTGGAACGGCGTAGCCAACAGTTAGGAAAGAACTTAAAAATTTAAGAATATTATTATTCTTATATCGCACGGAAAAATTAATAATGATGGCCAATAATGTACATAAAAATGCAGTAATAATGGCTAAGTAGAAACTATTCCAAGCAGTTGAAATAAATTTGTCATTAAAGAAATCCAATTTGTAATTAAACGCCCAATAAGATAATTCTAATATAGGTAATATAAATCCAATAAAAATTGGGATAAAGCAAATAACAAAAGCTAAAAAACTTTTAAGACCTGTTAGTTTTAATAAATAGACTTGCCTAAATACAGATCCGGCAAATGAATAGTCTGCATTTTTCCTTGAGTATCTCTCAGCAGTAATAAACATAATCGCGATAATTAATAAAAGAGAGGCTAGTTGTTTAGCTGTGTGTATATCATACATTCCATACCAAGTTCTAAAAATTCCAGTTGTAAATGTTGAAATTGCAAAATGATCTACTGCGCCAAAATCTGATAAGGTTTCCATTGCAACCAACATTAATCCAGCAATAATTGCAGGTCTTATCATAGGTACAGCTAATTTATAGAAAACCCCAAACTTATTTAATCCAAGTGTTCTTCCTGTTTCTAATATTGATTTTGATTGATTAATGAAAGCCATTCTCGAAACAAGGTAGACATATGGATAGAGCGTAAATGAAAAAACGATGATTGCACCAGGAACATTTCTTGCCTTTGGAAAAAAAGTGAATTCTCTTCCTAAATTAAATAAGTCTCTTACTAAATTATTTGCAGTGCCATAAGTATCAAATAGACCTGTAAATGTATAAGCGAGTATGTAGGGTGGTACAGCAAGCGGAAGTATTAATGCCCACTCTAATATATTTTTGAGAAAGAAATCATAATTGGTTACAAGCCAAGCGGTAGAAACGCCAATTAAAGCAACTAAAATTAAAACACCTGTCACCAGATATATTGAATTTGTAATATAAGTTCCTAAAACATAATTGTAGAGATGAGACCAATTATCTGAATATTCACCAAATAGACTCGAAATAACAATCAGTACAGGCGTGATAAAGAAAATAAAGCAGAATATTGGCAGAATTGACCACGTGTTTAGATATCTTTTAAACATATAAAATAGATATGCTTTTAATTGGACTTTATCAAGAACTACAATTTTGAATAAGAGTTAGGCTTTTAGCTTACTTATTACATTTTCTGGAGAAGTCTCTAAATAAGGATCTTCATCATCCCCATTATCATTTTTTCCAGGTTCAACAAAAAACTTCTCAACTTTCATATTGTCAGCGATAACAGCGTATCTCCACGATCTCATTCCAAAGCCAAGGTGATCTTTATTAACCAGCATTCCCATTTTTTGAGTAAATTCACCTGTTCCATCTGGAATAAGTTTTATATTCTTTACATTCAATTTTTGTGACCAAGCGTTCATTACAAATGAGTCATTTACAGAAATACAATAAATTTCGTCTATTCCTAAGTTTTGTAAATCAGGAAACATTGCATCAAAACCTGGCAATTGTCGGGAGGTACATGTAGGAGTAAAAGCGCCTGGTAAAGAAAAAATCAGTACTCTTTTATTGCTAAACATTTCGTCTGATGTTACGTCTGTCCATGGATTTTCACCGTCCATAAAACATATATCATCATTTTCAAATTCATTAGTTGATCTAATTTTGAATGTAACTGACGGTAATTCTTTTAACATTATAGATACGAAATAATTTATATAGTTTAGAATTGATCTAAACTAAAAATTTAAAAAAACAATAGAGAATTGTAAAAATTTTTATTGGGCTATCTAGTCGTCAAAATCAATTTAGGATTAATTATAATGAGGGAACTAGATAGCCCGAAGTTGGCAACTATGCTGCTATTGCCAACCTACTCGATCCATTAGCTTAACAGCTTCTGGATTGAATTTTCCATAATCTGCAACAGAAGTCTGATCTTCTTTGAAGCCAGTACCAAACTGTGCGATTAAATCACTTGGAGCTACATTTGCACTTAGTGGATATTCATAAGTGTTATTTACAATGTGCTCTTGAGCTTTGTCAGATAATAAAAACTCAATAAACTTAACAGCATTAGCTTTATTAGGTGAATTTTTCATTAATCCAGCTCCACTAACGTTGATATGAGCTCCTCTTCCTGCTTGACTTGGGAAGTGAAGGTTTACTTTTCTAGCGGCTGCTCTTTGTTCATCGCCTTTTTTACCTGATAGCATTAACCCGATATAGTAACTGTTTGCAATTGCGATATCAGCTTCTCCATTAGCAACAGCCATAATTTGAGCTCTGTCATTGCCTTCAGGTTTTCTTGCAAAGTTACCTACAAATCGATGTGCCCAAGCTTCTGTATTAGCAACACCGTTATTAGAGATTAAAGATGAAACAAGAGACTGGTTATACATATTACCAGAACTTCTTATTGCAATTCTGCCTATCCATTTTGGATCCGAAAGATCTTCGTATGCAAGATTTTCCATTTCTTCTGCTGAAACAGTTAGAGGATTGTAATACATAACTCTTGAACGTTTTGCTATTGCAACCCATTCATCGTTAGGACCTCTTAAATTTGCTGGAACAACAGAGTCTACAACGTTTGATGAAATACTTTGGAACATACCATCTTTTTGTACCTTCCATAAATTTCCTGCATCAACTGTAATAAAAATATCTGCAGGTGAATTTGCACCTTCAGAGTTTAATCTCTCCATTAAAGCCTTACCTTTACCAGAAATAATATTTACTTTAATGCCTGTATCGGCTGTAAAGCTTGAATACAACTCAGCATCTGAGTCATAGTGTCTTGATGTATAAACATTAACTTCATTTGCAAACACCATGCTTGAAATGAAACTAAATATAAGTGCAATTGATATTGATTTAATATTCATTGTAATTTTCCTTATAATAATTCTAATTTGCAAGATTATATATATTATTGAGAATGATTATCAATAACATTAAGAAAAAAAGATAGTTTTTATCTAATTGATTTTATTCAGTTTTTTTTTATGAAATATAATCGGAAAATTAATTATTCAGATTCATTCCCACTTTGGATCAAATCATCAATATTTTCATCTTCACCAAAAGGCTCTACTTCGGATAAATCTACTTCTTTCGGCTCTGCAATATCTAAGTTTCCAGGAAGTCTGCTTTCTAAAAGTCCAGAAGCTTTAAGCTCTTCTAAACCTGGAAGATCTGAGACTTGTTCCAATCCAAAGTACTCAAGGAAAAAATCGGTAGTACCGTATATGATTGGGCTGCCTGGTACCTTTTTTCGACCGATTGGCCTAACCCAATTTAATTCCATCAGAATATCAAGCGTTCCAGGACTAAATTGTACTCCTCTTATATCTTCAACTTCAGCTCTTGTGACAGGCTGATGATAAGCAATAATAGATAAAGTTTCAGTTGCAGCTTTTGATAATTTCCTCTGAACAATTTTTTCTTTCTTCATCATCGGCGCTAAGTCTTGAGCTGTTTTTAAACTCCATCTTTTACCAGTTTTAATAAGGTTTACTCCACGATTCTCATATTGTGCCTTTAGTAAGTTTAATAATTTGTTTAAGTTTGCTCCTTTAGGCAATCTTGCTTTTAAGCTTTCAGCATCCAATGGTTCATTTGCAGCAAATAATAAGGCTTCCAATATTCTTAGGCTATCTCTATGTTCTGAAGGAAAATCAGCAATATTATTTACAGAAGCTTCTTTACTCATTTATCAACCTATAATTTCTTCATTATTATTTTTATTCTTAATAAATACTGGTCCAAATGGAGCAAGTTGTTGTACTTCAAGAACGCCTTCTCTCACCAATTCCATTGCTGCAGCAAGAGTACCAGCAACACCTGATCTTGCATTTTTACCCTTTGAAAATTCAGGCGGTAAGAAACTTTCTAACTTTGTCCATTCAAAAGCTGTTCCCACCATTCTTTGAAGTCTAACCAATGCCTCTTCCATCGCATATACAGCAGGTCTTTCAATGACCATTGATGAATAAGCAGTTTTATATCTTTGATTAGCATATGATTTTAGTAAATCATATAAACTCAGATAATATTCAGGTGTTCTAATTAATCTAATTCCTTCTGGCATTCCACGATTAAAAAAATTAGTTCCCAGCACTGGCAAGTTCATAAGTTTTTCAGAAACTTGTCTGATTGCTTCTAATTTTTTTAATTGAAACTTTAACCTTTCAGCCATTTGCTCAGCTGTTAGTTCTTCACCTGTTTCTTCTCTAGGTAACAATAAGTTTGACTTTAGATAAGCTAGCCATGCTGCCATAACAAGATAATCAGCAGCTAATTCTAAGTTCTTTTTTCTAACTTCAGCAATAAATACTAAATATTGCTCTGTAAGTTGCAAAATTGAGATCTTCATAAGATCTACTTTTTGTGATTTTGCCATAATAAGCAAAACATCAAGAGGGCCTTCATACCCAGACAAGTTTACAATAAGATCGTCATTATTAATGGACTCAGAGGGCTGACTGTTGCTGTATGTATCTGATATTTCACTCATTTTTACGTATAATTTCGACTCATTGATTATACATTAATAGCTCTGAATCGACGAATCTATTTAATTAACAAACTTACTAACTATATTTTGTAATCTTGCCTTAGATTTTCGAAGATCAAATTCAATATTTTTGTCACGCTCTAGTATTATATGACTAGGCAACTCGATTTCACACATATTGCTTTTTAAAGTCTCAGCTATTGTATTCATTTCTGATAAGTCGCCATTACAATGCAAAATTAAATCACACCCAGCATCTAATGCAGCTAAAGAAAGTTTACCGATATCTCCTTTTAAGGCTTTCATTGATATATCATCTGTCATCAGTAAGCCTTCAAACTTAATTAATTTTCTAATTATACTACTTATAATTTTATTCGAAATTGTTACAGGATGCTCAGGATCAATATTACTAAAAATAATATGAGCCGTCATAGCTAGATTAGAAAAATTACATACATGAAATGGATAGAAATCTATCTCAACTAACTCATCATATTTTGTATCTACAACAGGCAGTTCAAAATGGCTATCAACTTGGGCACGTCCATGACCGGGTATGTGTTTTATAACTGGATTAATACCCATAGAAATAAATGAGTTTATTGCTTCTTTACCAAGAATAGTGGAAATCTCTCTATTATTTGAAAATGATCTATCTCCAATTACACCACTTTCTTCACGGCTTGGTATATCAAGAACTGGTGATGTGTTTACGTTAATGCCAAGCTCATTGAGTTCGTTAGCGATTATCTTGCATTGTAGACCAAGTGCTTCTAAAGCATCTCTCTTATTAGTTTCATATATTCTTCCAAACAAGCTAGCAGGATAAAGAATGTACTCATCTGAATATTTTAATCGATGTATTCTTCCACCTTCTTGGTCAATCATTATGGGAATATCTTTGTGTGATAAAATTTTTAAATTTTCAATTAATTCTTTTAATTGACTTCTAGACGTACAATTTCTTGCAAATAGAATAATTCCCCATGGGTTATAATTTTTAATAAAATCAGCTTCTTCTTTTAAAAGCTCATTTCCACTAACTCCACATATTAGAGGTAAATATTTAATCACTTTTCGCATTCAAGAATCTCTAGGCAAGGAGATTTAATTCCTCCTTTGTCTGCAGGAATAATTTTATAATTTTTAAGATTTGTTTTTATTTCAACTATTCCAGAATTTTTTAAATCTTTATCACCACTGTTAATATAAAAATAGAATAGACATAATGAAATTATTGAAATCAGAAATACAAATACAATTATATATTTGATATTCATTAATGCATTTCTTCGGGAGCTGATACTCCTAGTATATCTAAGCCAGACTTGATTGTTTTTTGTACTGATAAAATCAAAGCTACTCTTGCGTAGCTAAGTTTGTCATTTTCAATTTCTATAAACCTTAAGTTGGGGTCAACTTTTCCCTGATTCCAAAGTGAATGAAAAACAGCTGATAGTTCATATAAATAGTATGCGATACGATGAGGCTCGTAGAGAATTACTGATGTTTCTATTATACTATCCCAATCTAGCA
>JAQWTH010000016.1 GCA_029242795.1 Candidatus Pelagibacterales bacterium
TTAAGAATAGAGATTATAATCTTTTAGAATCCATTTTATCTGATGATATTATTTTTTATTCGCCAGTGGTTTATACTCCTCAAAAAGGTAAACAATTAGCACTTCAATATTTAATGGCAGCTTCAGAAGTATTCAATTCTAATAGCTTTCAATATAATAAAGAGATGATTGGGGAATCTAGTGCCTCCTTGGAGTTTTCCTTGACTTTAGATAGTACAGACATAAATGGAATTGATCTTATATCATGGGATAAAACTGGAAAAATTAGTGAATTTAAGGTATTTATAAGACCCTTACAGGGAGTAAATATGATCCATAAATTAATGCAAGGGATGATGGAAAGTTTTAAAAATGTCAGTTGATAAATTATTAGATTATAATCTGATTGACTTAGTATTTGTCTTAATACCACTTTTTGTATTTCTAGCAGCAATTGAAATGCTGGTCGTTTACTGTTTTAAATTCAAGCAAAAAAACGACTCTAAAGAATGGTTTCTTAATGTTTTCTTAGGAGTTTCTAGTTTTCCGATCAATGCCTCATTTGGATTTATAACAATTGCTGCACTTTTTTGGGCAAAAAGTTACCAAATATATACTTTGCCATTTACCCTGCCTGTTTTAGTTGTTTGCTTTATTTTAGATGATTTTAGATTTTATCTGCATCATCGTATTGTTCATAGATGGAGATGGGGATGGGGCTTGCATAGGGCTCACCACACATCAGAGAGATTTGCACTTGATGTAGGAGCAAGACAACCATGGACAAAACATTTTACTGGGACAATGATGTTAAAGGTTCCATTAGTGTTAATAGGTTTTGATCCAATCATGGTTCTTTTTTGTGGATTTATGAATGCTTACTATCAATTTTTGCTACATACGCAGACAATAAAAAAACTACCTTCATGGTATGAGTACATATTTAATACTCCTTCACATCATCGAGTTCATCATGGAAAAAATCCAAAATATTTAGACGCAAATTATGCTGGAACACTTATTATATGGGATAGAATGCTTGGCACTTTTGTTGCCGAGGATGAAAAAGACCTTCCAGATTATGGATTGGTTGATCCATTAGATACTTACAACCCTGTTCGAATTCTTTTTGGCGAATATTGGAATATTGTAAAAGATGTTTCTCAAAAAGGAATAAGTCTAAAAGCTAGATTCATGTATTTGTTTGGCCCTCCAGGATGGTCTCATGATGGATCAAGGAAAACATCGACAGATATAAAAGCAGATTATTACAGGGCACTAAAAAATAATTAATGCTTCCTGCTCATTATGCAATTACAGAAGTATTAATTGTAGCTTCATCAATATACTCAATTTATTTATTAAAAGGTCGAAAAGAATTTTTTGCACTTATTGGAGTTATGCTCATCGGAATTGCTGCTACGTTGGGAGCTATTAGATATGGATTTAATTCTAGTGAAACAATTATTAAGCTTAATATGATTTCGGGCATTTACTCAGGTCTAACTTGTATTGGGCTTGTCTGTGTTCAGATGGCATTCAACTTACAATGGAAGTACATTTATAAACTATTATTAGCAATACTTGTAATTAGTTTAATTGTAAGCATTGTGTGGCCAAAACAATTTATCTTTTATTTAATATTAACCTGGTCACTAATATCAATTCTTATAGTAATGGATTATCCAAATCATAATACTCTGCAAAAAATTTTAAGAGGAATGATTATGTCAATTTTACTTATGGGATTTTTAACCATAAGAAAAAATGGACTACTTGCTGATTTTATAAATCCATCCATGAGTTTTCATCTATATCATGTAGTAATAGCAGTATGGATCTTTGCTATTACAGCGCTCATAAAAAAACCCCAAAATTAAATATGGGGTTTATATGGATATTTCACCAAAATTTATTAAAAATTTTTTAATTGAAGATTATTTGAGATAGTTTTGGACACCACCCAGAATTTTCTGGTGGATTCAACTTTTTAACCTCCACGTTATCATCCTTATATTATTATCTAATAATCACTCTGTTACAATAAAAAAGGCCTTAATTGCTTAAGGCCTTTTAAATGATAACGTGGATATATAGTGGTTTATTAATGTAGAAAAATGAATTCTGCAAGTAATTATCTGATTTTAAATTATTCTTTTTTTAGTTAATTTTCTTAAATTTTGTTGATTATATGTGAATTGCATCACCTTCAACATTGAGAGCGGCTTCTTTTATCGATTCATTTAGTGTTGGATGAGCATGGCATGTTCTTGCTATATCTTCTGCGGAAGCTCCAAACTCCATTGCTATAGCTAATTCAGCAATTAAATTTCCTGCGTCTGGTCCGATTATATGAACACCAAGTACTTCATCTGTATCTGCTTTAGATAAAATTTTAACAAACCCTTCTGTATCATGCATGATTTTTGCTCTTGGATTTGCAGTAAAAGGAAATTTACCGACCTTATATTTTATGTCTTGCTTTTTAATTTCTTCTTCAGTCTTTCCTACTGATGCAACTTCAGGGGCAGTATATATAACTGATGGTATTGTGTTATAGTTAACCTGGCCAGCTTGGCCTGCAATAATTTCTGCTACAGCAACTCCCTCCTCAGAAGCTTTATGAGCTAGCATAGGACCTTGTCTACAGTCTCCAATAGCATAAATATTTTTAATTTTAGTCTGAAACAGATCATTGGTTTCAATTTTCCCATGACTATCAGTTTCAATATTAATTTGATCTAAATTAAGACCATAGGTATATGCTTTTCTTCCAGTAGAAATAAGAACTTTGTCACAAACTAATTCTATTGATTGTCCTTTTGTTTCAACTGTAACATAATTTTTTCCACTTTTTTTTGTAATAGATCGAAGAGCAGTTGATAATTTAAAGTCAAACCCCTGCTTAATCAGTATCTTTTGGAAATTTTTAGAAACTTCGCTATCCATTCCCGGTAAGATTCTATCTGCAAATTCAATGACTGTGACTTTTGACCCTAGTCGAGACCAGACAGAGCCTAATTCTAAACCTATATAACCTGCACCAATTATAATCAATTCACCTGGCACTTCGCTTAAGTTCAATGCTCCCGTTGATGATAAGATATCTATTTCATCTAAAAGAATATCTTTAGGTGTTGAAACTTCTGATCCTGTTGCAATTACTATATTTTTAGCTTTAATAATTTCAGAATTGTTATCTGACAAAATCTCAATCTCATTCGAATTAACAATTCTTCCAAAACCTTTTTTATGAATTATTTTATTTTTTTTAAATAAAAATTTAATTCCATCTGTAAGCCCTACAACACTTTCGTTTTTTGAGTTTATCATTTTTTTGATATCAATCTGAACATTTGAAACTGAAATACCGATTTTATTCAGATCTTTTGTTTGCTTAAAAAGATAAGAAGTATGAAGTAAGGATTTTGACGGTATACAGCCTACATTTAAACAAGTACCTCCAAGAGTCTCACTTTTTTCAATACAACAAACACTAAGTCCTAGTTGAGCAGCGCGTATGGCGCATACATAACCTCCGGGACCACTTCCAATAATTGCAATATCAAAATCTGACAAACTTAAACACCTAATAATAATCTTCTTGGATCTTCTAGGCCTTCTTTTACTCTTACAAGAAAAGTAACTGCAGCCTTACCATCAATAATTCGATGATCGTATGATAAAGCTAAATACATCATCGGTCTGATTGAAATTTCATCATCTATCACTATTGGTCTTTTTTCAATCTTATGCATGCCAAGCACGCCTGACTGAGGAGGATTTAGAATAGGGGTGGACATAAGTGAACCATATACTCCACCATTTGACACAGTAAAAGTACCTTCCTGCATATCAGTTATACTTAATTTTCCTAATCTAGCTTTATTGCCAAGCTCAAAGATCTCTTTTTCGATTTCAATTATAGATTTTTTATCAGCATCTCTTACCACTGGTACCACTAGTCCTTGATCAGTGCCAACAGCAACGCCAATGTTATAAAAATTTTTATATATGATATTATTATCTTGAATTTCAGCATTTACATCTGGTATTTCTTTTAACGCTGTAACGCATGCTTTAACAAAAAAAGACATAAAACCAAGTTTCACTCCATATTTAGATTCAAAGCTTTCTTTGTATTCGTTCCTTGTTTCAATCAATTGAAACATATCAACTTCATTAAAAGTAGTTAAAATAGCAGCATTATTTTGTGCATCCTTTAGTCTCTTAGCTATGGTTTGTCTTAGACGAGACATTGGCACTTCTTTTCGAAGCTCTGCATTACTTAAGATTGATTCATTATTCTCAGTTTGGGATTGTGAATCATTAATATTATTAATTAGATCGCCCTTAGTGATTCTACCATCACTTCTTTTTGAATCTATGTTTGAAAGATCAATTTTTTGCTCAGTTACAATTTTTCTAACGGCTGGGGATAGTTTCTCAACATTGGTTACTACTTTTTTAATATCTGTATCTACTTTATCAATTTCTAAATTGTTTACTTGAGTCGGAGCTTGTTGTGTCTCTTGTGGTCTATTTTCAGGATTTTGATCTTTAGATTCAGCAACTTTTTCACTAACAGTATTATCAACAACTCCTTCAGTAATCTGACCTAGTAATGCTCCAACCTCTACAGTTTCACCTTCTTTGGCTGAAATATTTTTTAATTGTCCTCCACATGGCGATGGAACTTCAAGAGTAACTTTATCTGTTTCGAGCTCAACTAAAGGTTCATCTACGGCTACACTGTCTCCAAGATTTTTGTACCACTTGGCTACAGTTGCTTCTACAACACTTTCACCTAGAGAGGGAACTTTTATTTCAGTGGCCATAGAACTTATTTAACACTTTAAAATTATTATTCAATTGGGAGTTCATATTTTAACAAGGAAACGCCATCTTTATTGTCATAAATTTCTTTTTTGTCAGCCTTAAGTGCTAAATCAATAATATTTTTTTGATTTTGAGTATGTCTAGCTTGTACTCCAGTTGCAGGGGAAGCTGAAGATCTTCTGCCAATAAAGATTAGTTCCTTTGTTTTCATTTTGAGAGAACGCATTACAGACTCAACCCTATCTTTAACAAAAAAATAAGCACCCATATTTGAAGGCTCCTCTTGCACCCAATAAATTTCACAATTTTTATAATATTCTAATTCATCTTTAAGTGCATCATAAGGAAACGGATATAATTGATCTAATCTAAGAATTGCAACATTTTCAATTTCCGAAGCCTCGATCTGATCGTGAATCTCGAAATAGATTTTTCCTGAACAAAGTAGAACTCTATTAATTTTGTCTTTACTAGATTGATCTAATTGGTCATTCATAACTCGATGAAATGAAGAGCCATTAATAAAATCTTCAATTTTTGAGGTATTTTTTTTATGTCTTAATGTAGATTTAGGAGTCATTATGATTAAGGGCTTCCTAAAATCACGATGTAATTGTCTTCTTAGTGCATGAAAATAATTTCCAGGCGAAGTACAGTTAATTACTTGAATATTATCTTCTGCGCACATTTGCAAAAAACGCTCGACTCTTCCACTTGTATGCTCAGGCCCTTGTCCTTCATGGCCATGAGGGAGTAGTAAGGTAAGCCCAGACATTCTTAACCATTTTCTTTCACCAGTAGTAATAAATTGATCAATTATGGTTTGTGCATTGTTAGCAAAATCTCCAAACTGACCCTCCCATAAAACTAATGTTTTTGGGTCGACTTGTGAATAACCATACTCAAAGCCTAAAACACCATATTCGGATAGGAAGCTATCTACTATTTCGAAAAGTCCTTGTTGATCCTGAAAATGTCTAAGAGGCACAAATCTTTTTTCATTCACTTGATCGTAAAGAACAGCATGTCTTTGACTAAAAGTTCCCCTTCCAACATCTTGACCAGATAATCTAACTCCAAAACCTTCTGATAATAAAGAAGCAAATGCTAAAGCTTCTGCTGTAGCCCAATCAATTCCAACTCCATTTAGCACAGATACAGATCTATCGTTGTATATCTTTTTTATTCTTTTATGAGCGGTAAACTCTTCAGGTAATTTATGAATTGCAACTGAAATAGATATCAAATCATTTTTTTCTACAGCGGTTTTTCCTCTTCTTGCATCGAATGAAGCGGTTGAAAGGCCTTTCCAAGAACCTTCGAGCCAGTCTGCTTTATTTGACTTATATGTTTTTGAGAGAGAAAACTCGCTATCGAGAAAATTCTTGTATTCATCCTTAAATTTTTTTGAATCTTCCTTCGATAATATATTTTCTCCTATCAATTTTTTTTCATAAATTTTAAGAGTTGAACTGTGTTCTTTAATTTTTTTATACATTAATGGCTGAGTGAATTCAGGTAAATCCATCTCATTGTGACCCGCTCTTCGATAACAAAACATATCAACTATAACATCAGTTTTAAATTTGTTTCTAAACTCTGCTGCAAGTCTACAAACATGGACAACAGCTTCTGGATCATCTCCATTTACATGAAAAATTGGGGCCTGAACAATTTTTGCAATTTCAGTGCAATATGGAGCTGATCTTCCATAGAGGGGCATTGTTGTAAAGCCAATTTGATTATTAATTACAAAATGTACAGTTCCTCCAGTTCTAAAACCTCTCAACTGTGACATTGCAAATGTTTCAGCTACTACGCCTTGTCCAGCGATCGCCGCATCTCCATGAATTAATATACCTATAACTTTTTCATTATTTTTATCTTTAGTAAGCGTTTGCTTTGCTCTGACTTTACCAATAACTACTGGATCTACAGCCTCAAGGTGTGAAGGGTTTGGAGTGAGTGATAAATGAATTTTTTTTCCATCAAACTCTCTGTCACTTGATACCCCTAAATGATACTTCACATCACCTGAACCTAACACTTCATTAGGATCATCAGATCCACCTTGAAACTTTGTCATGATTGCCCTTAATGGAACTTCCATAACTGATGCTAAGAGTGTTAGTCTACCTCTGTGTGCTGTACCGATATAAATATCCTCAATACCTACTAAGCAGCACTGTTTAATTACTTGTTCAATACCAGGAATAGTTGACTCACTGCCTACAAGGCCAAATCGTTTCGTTCCTAAAAATTTTTTGTCTAAATAATTTTCAAACATTTCAGCTTCTAAAAGTCTTCGATATATCGCTCTTTTACCAGCTACAGTGAATTGTGTTTTATTTCTTACTTCTTCAATTCTTTCTTGAACCCATTGTTTCTGATCTGGATCCTGAATATGTAAAAATTCTACTCCAATCGAACTAGAATAAGTTTCATGGAGAATTTTTATTATTTCTTTTAAATTAGCGTTATCAAGCCCAAGACTTCCATCTATGAAAATTAATTTTTCTAAATCACCTTCATTAAATCCATAATTTTTATAATCTAATTCAGGATGGTGGTTTTTTTGACTCAATTGTAATGGATCTAGATCAGCAATTAAATGACCATTAACTCTAAATGCACGAATTAATCGAAGTACTCTAATTGAATCCAAAGTAGCTTGTTGAATTTCATCAACAGAATATGAAATATTTTTCCTTATTATTTTTTCCGGCAAACTTGACCAATTGCTATCCATAGCCGAAATAAGGTCACCATTTTGGACTTTAAGATCACTTTTTGCCCAATCGACACTGTATGTACTTGAATTGGGCCCTTCATCTTTAATATTTTTAAAAAAAATACCCCAATCATTTGGAACTGACGATGGATCATCAGAATATTTTTTAAACATTTCTTCTACATACGTAGCATTTGCACCATGTAAAAAAGAAGTTTTATCAAAAATTTGATTTGATGGAGATTTTGGCATTCAATTAAATTATATAATAGAATTAGCCTTTCAATACTTCAAGTAAAGTTGAACCTAATGCAGCTGGAGAGTTTGAAATCCGCATTCCAGCAGATTTCATGGCTTCAATTTTGTCATCTGCTCCGCCCTTACCACCAGATACAATCGCTCCAGCATGGCCCATTCGTCGACCTGGAGGCGCTGAAGTTCCAGCAATAAAGCCAACCATAGGTTTTTTTATTGATTGTTTTTTAATAAATTCTGCTGCTTCTTCCTCAGCAGAGCCACCAATTTCACCAATCATAATAATCGACTCAGTTTTATCATCTTTTAAGAATAAATCTAAGCAGTCTATAAAATTAGTACCATTGATTGGATCGCCACCAATTCCAACACAAGTTGATTGACCCATGCCAGCTACTGTTGTTTGAAAAACTGCTTCATATGTTAACGTCCCAGATCTAGAAACAATGCCAACGCTACCTTTTTTATGAATGTGAGCAGGCATTATACCAATCTTGCACTCATCAGGTGTAATTATACCGGGACAATTTGGTCCAATTAAACGTGACTTAGAAGATTTTAATTTATCTTTAACCATCATCATATCTATTACTGGGATACCTTCTGTAATACATATTATTAATTCTATCTGACTTTCGATTGCTTCAACAATTGCTGCGGCTGCAAATGGTGGTGGAACATAAATCACAGAAGCATTGGCATCAGTTTTTGCTTTTGCTTCACTTACCGTATCAAATACAGGTAAACTAAGATGGGTCGTTCCTCCTTTTTTTGGAGTCACACCACCGACAAGTTGGGTTCCATATTTAATTGCCTGCTCTGAATGAAAAGTGCCTTGAGATCCTGTGAATCCCTGACAAATAACTTTAGTATCTTTATTAACAATTATTGACATTATACAAGTTCCACAATTTTTTTTGCAGCATCATCTAAGTCACTTGCTGAAATAATATCGATACCAGAATTATCTAAAATTTCTTTTCCCTTATCCACGTTTGTTCCCTCGAGTCTGACGACTAGTGGAACTGAGATACTAAGATCTTTTGCTGCAGCAATTATACCTTCTGCAATCACATCACATCTCATAATACCTCCAAAGATATTTACCAATATTCCTTTTACGCCTTTATCGGATAATATAATTTTAAAAGCGTTTGAAACTTTTTCTTTTGAAGCGCCACCTCCAACATCCAAAAAGTTTGCAGGTTCCCCACCGTATAATTTAATAATATCAAGACTAGCCATAGCTAATCCTGCACCATTTACCATACATCCTATATTTCCATCTAATTTGATATATGCCAAATCAAACTTTGCAGCTTCTTGCTCATATTCATCTTCTTCATTTGGATCTCTAAGTTCTTCAATCTCCGGATGCCTATAAAGAGCGTTATCATCAAAGTTCACCTTTGCATCTAGACACAATAGCTTGTCTTTATCCGTAATTATTAATGGATTAATCTCAACAAGACTTGCATCTTTTTCTTTGAAAAACTTATATAGATTCTCAATTAGGTGCTTAATTTGATCATGCATTGATTCGTCAAGTTCTAAGCATTTTTGAATAGCTAAAATATCAGACTCTGAAACTCCAGTAGATGGTTCAATAAAAACTGTAGTAATTTCTTCAGGCGTTTCTTTTGCAACTGACTCAATATCCATGCCACCATGTTTTGAAGTTATAAAAGCAATTTTACTAGTAGCTCGATCAATTAGGCATGATAAGTAAAGTTCTTTTTTTATATCTGATCCATTTTCAATATATACTCTTTGAACAATTTTTCCTTGAGGACCTGTTTGGGGAGTAATCAGATTCATTCCAAACATTTTTTTACATTCTTCTATTGCTTTATCAGCAGATTGTACAACTTTTACTCCACCACCTTTTCCACGTCCTCCAGCATGAATTTGTGCTTTTACAACCCATGTAGGTCCAGAAACATCTTTTACCGCCTGATCAATTTCATCTGGAGAAAAAGCAACTGTTCCTGTTGATACAGGTATTTCAAATTCTTTAAATAATTCTTTTGCTTGATATTCGTGAATATTCATAATTATTTTAGATTTGTATCAATGTTAATAGCGGCATCAAAAAGTTCTTTAACAGCATCAATTGAAATATCAAAATATCTTTTCTCTTCATCATCTAAGGCCAATTCTACAACCTCTTCTATTCCGTTAGAACCAATTACAACAGGCACTCCAACATAAAGGTCCTTCACTCCATATTGACCATTTAAATGAGCAGCACAAGGAAGGGTCTTTTTTAAATTTTTTAAATAAGACACTGCCATCTCAATGCCTGATGCTGCAGGTCCATAAAAAGCAGAACCAGTCTCTAAAAGTTTTACAACTTCTGCACCTCCATTACGCGTTCTATCTATAATCTCATTTAATTTTTCTTCAGAAATTTTACCCTCCTTGACAAAATCAAGAAGAGGTTTTCCAGATACAGTTGTACGATTGGGTACTGGGACCATAGTATCGCCATGTCCACCTAAAACAAATGAGTCAACTTCACTTATTGGAACATTTAATTCTTGTGATAGAAAAAATTTAAATCTTGATGTATCTAAAACACCTGCCATACCAATAACTTTATTTTTTGGAAGTCCAGAATATTTCTGTAGCGCCATAACAATGACATCTAGCGGATTTGTAATACATATTACGAAAGCATTTGGAGAAGTATCTTTAATTCCATCAGCTACTTGTTTAATAATTTTCAAGTTTATGCCAAGCAAATCATCTCTTGTCATTCCAGGTTTTCTAGGAACACCTGCGGTGATAATGATTACATCTGAATTACTTGTATCGTTATAATTATTTGTTCCAGTGATGCTTACATTCAATCCGTCAATTGCTGTTGATTGGGATAAATCCAAAGCCTTACCTTTTGCTATACCTTCAGATACATCAAATAAAACTACATCACCTAACTCTTTTAGAGCAATTAAATGAGCTAACGTTCCACCTATTTGGCCAGCTCCAATTAAAGAAATTTTTGGTTTTGTCATATTAGAATTATCTTTAGTGCGTAAACTAAACAGATAGAACTTAAAATCAAGTCAGAAATATAAACATTATTTCATAGTGGGTATAATAAACTCTGCGCCTTTACGTATTCCTGTAGGCCATCTTGAAGTAACAGTTTTAAGCCTAGTAAAGAACCTTACACCCTCCATTCCATGCATGGCGTGATCACCAAATAATGACCTTTTCCAGCCTCCAAAACTATGAAATGCCATTGGTACTGGAATTGGAACATTTACTCCAACCATTCCAATTTGACATTTGTTGGTAAATGCACGAGCTGTGTCTCCATCACGAGTATAAATTGTAGTCCCGTTTCCAAACTCATGATTATTAAGCATTTCAAGCGCATCATCAAATGTTGGTTTTCTAACTACAGATAATACAGGGCCAAAAATCTCTTCCTTATAAATTTTCATCTCACTTGTAACATTATCAAATAAGCAGCCACCTATAAAATATCCATTTTCGTACCCTTGAAGTGATATAGGTCTACCATCAACAATAAGTTGAGCTCCCTCTTCAACACCAGCGTCTACATAAGATCTGACCTTGTTCAAATGTTGCTTACTAATAACCGGTCCCATTTCAACTTCAGGGTCTGTTCCTGGTCCAACTTTTAGTGATTGAACTCGTGGTGTAAGTTTTTCAATTAATTTGTCTCCAACATCTCCGACTGCAACTGCAACAGATAACGCCATGCATCTCTCTCCAGCAGAACCATAACCAGCACCCATCAAACCATCAACTACTTGATCAAGATCAGCATCTGGCATAATAATCATATGATTTTTTGCGCCCCCTAAAGATTGAACTCTTTTATTATGCTGTGTTGAAGTATGATAAATATATTCTGCAACTGGAGTTGAACCAACAAAACTAACAGAGTCTACGTGTGGGTTTGTAATTAACAAATCCACTGCTTCTTTATCTCCATTGATAACATTAAAAACTCCATCTGGTAGGCCAGCTTCAGTTAAAAGCTCAGCCAACATCATAGGAACTGTAGGATCTTTTTCACTTGGTTTTAAAATAAAACAATTTCCACATGCAATAGATACAACAAACATCCACATTGGAACCATTGCAGGAAAATTAAAAGGAGAAATCCCAACCGAAATACCCAGAGGTTGTCTCATGCTCCAACTATCTATTTCAGATCCAACATTTTCAGAAAACTCCCCCTTCAAAAGATGAGGAATTCCACATGCGAACTCAACAACTTCCATGCCCCTAGTGATCGAACCTTGAGAGTCACTTAGTATCTTGCCATGCTCTTCAGTAAGAGCGTGAGCCAATTTATCCATATCTCTTAAAATAAGTTCTTTAAATTTAAAGAAAATTCTTGAACGAGTAAGAGGTGGAGTGGAAGCCCATTTTTGTTTTACATTCAAGGCACTTTCTATGGCAGCATCTACATCCCTTTTGTTTGCTAGACTAACTTCAGCAATTTTTTCACCCTGGGCTGGATTGAATATATCTCCCAGTCTATCTGACTTGCTTAAATATTCTTTGCCATCTATAAATTGATTAATTTTTCTCATATTAATTATAAAAATTATACATAAAATATGACACAAGAAATGGTATGGCGCAATGCGAAAACTTGATCTACATGATTTAACCCTTGAAGAAGCTTACGATGAGTTTAATGAATTTATAAATAAGGCTTACAGTGATAATATTAGTAAAGTTGAAGTAATAACAGGTAAAAGTGGCCAGATTAGAAGAGAGTTTCCATATTGGTCAGAAAATTCTCATCAAATAAAATACCATGAGATGAGCTGGCATGGTGGAAGCTTTGTCGTAAAAATTGAAAAAAAATATTAATAGACGCTAATTGTCATATTGGCACGATTCTAATTTAGTAAATTTTAAATAAATAATTATATGTTCTTAGAGATAAGCGGAAGACTTTTAACTCCCCTTAATTATTCTTCCGCTTTATCAACTAATAATAAAGGAACAAAAAATGATAAATTTTTTCTCAACTGCTTTTATAGTTATTTCCTTATTGCTAATAAGTCTTAGTTTTCAAATAACTATAGTTTAAAAATTCGTAAATTATCTAGAGGCAATCATTCTTTTGATGCCTGAAATAGCCTCAGCTGGATTTAGACCTTTTGGACAGGTTTGAGTGCAATTCATAATAGTATGACATCTATAAACCTTAAAAGCGTCATCTAACTCTTCTAATCTTTCTCTTCGTGACTCGTCTCTACTATCCTGAAGCCATCTATATGATTGCAAAAGCACTGCAGGACCAAGATATTTATCACTATTCCACCAATAACTTGGGCATGATGTAGAACAACAGGCACATAAAATACATTCGTAAAGACCGTCTAACTTTGCTCTTTCTTCTCTTGATTGCAAATTCTCATCAATGTCAGATTTTTTTGTAATGTTTAACCACGGCTTAATAGAAGCCAATTGCTTATATAAAGTCTTTAGGTTTGTAACTAAATCTTTAATAACAGGCATGTGGGGCAAAGGATAAATTTTAATTTCTTTTTTAACATCCTCAATTGGTTTTGTGCATGCTAATGTATTGGTGCCATCAATATTCATTGCACAGGATCCACATATACCCTCTCGGCATGATCTTCTAAAAGTTAATGTTGGATCTATTTCATTTTTGATTTTCATGATTGCGTCTAAAACCATAGGACCGCAATTGTCCAAATCTACTTCATAACTATCCATTCTTGGATTTTTATCATCTTCTGGAGACCATCTGTATATTGAGATTTTTTTCTTATTTTTTATATCGTCAGGTAATGAATAATCTTCACCTTTTACAAGCTTAGAATTATCAGGGAGATTAAACTGAACCATTAGTAAACTCTCGCTTTAGGCTCAATATATTTAACTTCATTTGACAATGTATACTCATGCACTGAACGATAATCTAAATTACACTCTTTATCGTTAGTCCATGCTAGCGTATGAACCATCCAGTTTTTATCATCTCTTTCTTTATAATCTTCACGAGCATGCGCTCCTCTGCTTTCTTTTCTATTGTGTGCAGAATTCATTGTAACAACAGCCTGGGCGATAAGATTTTCATATTCTAATGTTTCAAGTAGGTCTGTGTTCCATACAAGTGATTTATCAGTTACTGAGATATCGCTTGACTCAAGCCATATTTCTTCAATTTTTTTCTTACCTTCTGATAAAATTTCATCATCTCTAAATACTGCACAATGATTTTGCATAACTTTCTGCATTTTATCTCTCAGTTGTGAAGTAGGAGTTGTTCCGTTTGAATTCCTAATCTTATCAAAACGGTCAAGAATTTTATCGACCGCGCTATGATCAATTTCTTTATTTGGATCAGTTTTTGACACCGTATCATTAATGCGATCTGCTGCAGCTTTACCAAATACGACAAGATCAATTAGAGAATTTGAGCCAAGTCGATTTGCTCCATGAACAGACACGCATGCTGCTTCACCAATTGCCATAAGGCCTGGCACAGGAACTTCCTCTCCATTTACAGAGGTCATCACTTCACCATGGAAATTCGTTGGAATACCACCCATATTATAATGCACTGTTGGGATTACTGGGATCGGGGCTTTAGTCACATCTACACCAGCAAATACTTTTGCAGACTCAGAAATACCAGGCAGTCTCTCATTTAAAACTTTTGGCTCAAGATGATCTAAATGTAAATAGACATGGTCTTTATTAGGACCAACGCCTCTACCTTCAATTAACTCTTTTGTTATTGATCGAGAGACTACGTCCCTAGAAGCTAAATCTTTCGCAGAGGGCGCGTACCTCTCCATAAACCTTTCACCTTCACTGTTTACTAAGTAACCACCTTCACCTCGAGCACCCTCAGTAATCAAACAACCTACACCGTAAACACCAGTAGGATGAAATTGGACGAACTCCATATCTTGTAAAGGAAGTCCTGCTCTCAATACCATTGCATTACCATCACCTGTACATGTATGCGCTGAAGTAGCTGAGAAATATACTCTTCCATACCCGCCAGTCGCGAGAACGGTCGACTTCGCATTAAAAACATGAATCTTTCCATCTTCTAGGCACCATGTAACTACACCTCTACATTCACCATTGACCATGATTAAATCAAGAGCAAAGTATTCAATATAATAATCAACGCCATGTTTAAGTGATTGACCGTATAGAGTATGAATAATTGCATGACCCGTTCTGTCGGCAGCAGCGCATGTTCTTTGAGCAGTGCCTTCGCCATAATTTTTTGTCATACCACCAAATGCTCTTTGATATATTTTACCATCCTCAGTTCTACTGAACGGCACTCCGTAATTCTCTAATTCTAAAACAGCCTTCGGAGCATTTTTACATAAATACTCAATAGCATCTTGATCACCAAGCCAATCAGATCCTTTTACAGTATCATACATGTGCCAACGCCAATCATCATCGCCCATATTTCCTAACGCCGCAGATATTCCACCTTGCGCCGCGACGGTATGACTTCTGGTTGGAAATACTTTTGAAATACAAGCTGTCTTGTACCCATTTTCAACAGCTCCAACAGTTGCTCGAAGACCGGAGCCTCCAGCTCCAACAACTACAACATCATAATCATGGTATTCAATTTCGTATTTCATAATAAGTTACAAAAGTATCATTAATATCGATAGACAGACAAATAATGAAATACCAGTAAAGAATGATGATATCAAAATCTTTAGCAGTTTATGAACCTTAGGATCATGAACATAATCATCCATAATTTCATTTATGCCTGTATTCATATGAAATATGCCTAAAATCATAAAAATCAATATAAAGAAAATTGACCAAGTACCCGATATTTCAAGTAAAATTTGCTCATACGAAAGTCTTGAAAACCTCAAGATGGATATTAGTAAATATGCAATAAAGGGTAATAGAGCAATTGAGCTATATTTATGCAACTTCCAGATATTACGAGCTGATGCCATAAATTAAATTACTCCGTATAATATTAACCAAAAACATATAGTAAGAATCACAGCAACAGATAAAGCAGTCCAGCCTGTTATCTTTGCAACATTCAAATCCAGACCATAACCATAATCCCAAAGCAAGTGCCGGATACTACTTAATATATAAAAAAATATACAAAACGATAAGCCTATAAGAACTGTTCTTATGAAAACATTGTCTGAAATTGAAATAACTAATTTAAAAGTATCTTCGCCTAGTCCAATTGATAATAAATAAATTATTATAATCATTGATCCTAATGATGAAACTACTCCTGATATTCTATGAAGAATGGATAGTAAAGATGTAGTTTGCCAACGATATATTTGAAGATGAGGTGATAGAGGACTATTCATGGTTTCTATTATATCAAATTCTCAAATTTAAAGAAATTAATCTATATTTTTTTTGGAACAAGCGCCCAGTAGTCTAGACTTAAGAGGACATCAGAATTAAATTTTCCATTTTGATCTTGGTGTTGGAACTGATATGGCTGAGCATCTCCAAGACCATTAGTCCTAATGCGTAACGCACCAAGAGTGTCTGAAACATCAACTTTTTCTATAATTTTACTCCACGCAAAAACAGTTTTACCTGCAAAACATGGGGATGCGTGTGTTCCTCCATTAATAGCAATTATCTTAAATGCATTTGATAATCCATTGAAAGATATTGATCTAGTCAAACTGATAACATGACCACCGTAGACAATTCGTTTACCGAATCGACCACCCTTTTCAACAAAATGATTGAAATGAACCTTGGCATTATTCTGATATAGTTTTGTAGCCATCATATGTTCCGCTTCCTCCACAGTAATACCATCAATATGATTTATTTTTTCATCTATTTTATAATCTTCAAATACTAGATCTGACCCAGCTGCAGTAAAATCATAATTTTTCATCTCAAACTGATAATTTTTTGAAATTGCAATAACTTCGTCTTTTGTTACTTCTGAATTTAATTTAGGAATTACAGATTCTATTTTAGGAAGACTTTTATTTTTTTTACGAACCATAACCCATCTCTTATAATCAATTACAGCTTCTTTTTTTTGATTCAATCCAGTCGAATGGACATAAACGACACCGTTGTCACCATTAGAATTTTCTTTTAACCCAATTACTTCAGAATGAGATGTAATTGTATCTCCAGGATAAGCAGGTTTTAAGAATTTACATTCAGCATATCCCAAATTTGCAATTGCATTTAAAGAGATATCAGGAACAGTTTTACCAAAAGCAATATTAAACAATAAGAAATCATCAACTGGTGACTCTTTTAGCGAAAGCTGTTTTGCAAATTCACTTGAGGAGTGTAGGGCATACCTTGATCCATATAGAGCAGTGTAAAGTGAGCAATCTCCTAATGTAATAGTTCTTGGCGTTGCATGAGAAATTTTCTGCCCCATTGAAAAATCCTCGAAAAAATTACCAATTTTATATTTTGAACCACTTTTAACTTCTATCGGAATAGACTCATTATCTTTTGAAACTTCCATGATTAGTTTTTCAGCTTCTAAAATTCTTCTTGCATGTGCAACATGAAGTTCTTCAATTTGACTTCCTTCAAATACAATCACGCCCACTTCAGGGTCTTCTTTACGGGCTTTTTCAAAAGCACTTACAATGCTTCGAGCCTTTTCTAATTGATCAGGTGTCGGTGTAAAAATTTTATTACAAATATTTATTTGGGAAGGATGAATCAGAGTCTTACCATCAAATCCTAGACCATGACTATAAACACACTCTTGTTCAAATCCTTCACTATCTTTAATGTCATTAAAAACTCCATCTAATATTGATATTTTATAAGCTTTTGAAGCCATCATACATTTTTCAAAACTAGTTTTAAGAGCTGTCCTCTTAAGATCTTCCTCAATCCCTAGTTCTGTTGATAGATCATTGGTCCCCATCACAAAACATTTAAGCGCTTTGGATACTTTTGCAATTTCATATGCATTCACAATTGAAAGAGCGGTTTCCATCATTACCCATATTTTGATATCTTCATTGTTTATTAATTTCTCACATTCAATGACATCGTCCGCACTATTAACTTTTGGGATCAAAATAGCATCAGGAATACAATGATCTAAAATTTTAAGATCATCTCTCCCTATATCAGTATCTAATGAATTTATTCTAACAACCTGCTCTTTATCTTTATTTACTCCAGAATTAATTATCTTAATTATAGAGTCTCGCGCACCCTCCTTTGCGTTTGGAGCAACAGAATCTTCTAGATCATAAATTAAAGCATCCACATCAAGCGTTGACGACTTCTTCAGAGCTTTTTCATTTGATCCGGGCACATAAAGTATACTTCTTCTTGGTTTTCTTACATCTTTTCTCATTTTTACAGATAACTCTCAATTAACATTTCAGCAATTTGAATAGTATTTAAAGCTGCGCCTTTTCTTAAATTATCAGATACTACCCATATTGATAAACCATTTTTTATCGCACTATCCTCTCTGATTCTAGAAACATAAGTATCATCATTTCCAGCACTTTCTCGTGGAGTTACATACCCACCGTCTTCTCTCTCATCAAGCAAGGTACAGCCATTCGCATTCTTGATAGCTTGACGAGCTTCTTCCACAGATACCTTATTTTCAAATTCAATATTAACTGCTTCTGAATGTCCGATGAAAACTGGGACTCGTACGCATGTAGCACTGAATTTTATATCTTTATCAAGAATTTTATTTGTTTCTTGTCTCATTTTAGTTTCTTCTTTTGTATATCCATCATCTCCGAATTTATCGATATGAGGAATTACATTAAAAGCAACTGGCTTAGTGAAGTTCACATTATCTTTTATCTCATCTGAGAACATATTTTTAGTTTGATCAAATAGTTCATCCATTGCAGCCTTACCTGCTCCAGATACAGATTGATATGTAGAAACAATAACACTTTTAATTTTGGATAATTCATGAAGTGGTTTAAGTGCAACCACTAATTGAATAGTTGAGCAATTTGGATTGGCAATTATATTTCTAGTTTTAAAATTTTTTAAATCTTCAGGATTCACTTCAGGAACAATAAGCGGAATATCATCATCCATTCTAAAATGGCTTGAATTATCTATAACGATACAGTTCTTTTTTGCAAATTCTGGTGCCCATTTTTCTGATGTACTTGATCCAGCAGAAAAGAGTGCAATATTAACCTTAGAAATATCAAAATTTTCTATATCCTCAACAACTAATTCTTCATCTCCAAAATCTACTTTTGAACCAGCGCTTCTACTAGAAGCTACTGGAAAAATATTTTTTGATTTAAATTTTTTATCATGAAGAATATTAAGCATTTCACGCCCAACATTTCCTGTCGCTCCAACTATTGCAATCTTATGATCCATTATTTGCACCTAAATCAGATATTTGTTTAACGATTTCATCTCCCATTTCCTGAGTAGTCAGGTTTTTATTTTCATCACCAAGCAAATCTTTAGTTTTAAATCCATTTTCAAGAACCTTATTAACAGCTGTACTTAGCAAATCAGATGCTTTGTCCATATTAAATGAATATTTTAAGCACATCGCAAAACTAAGAATAGATGCAATTGGATTTGCAATACCTTGACCAGCTATATCAGGAGCTGATCCATGAACTGGTTCATACAAAGCTTTTCTAAAGTTATTTTGATCTATTTCCCCCAATGATGCAGATGGAAGCATTCCTAAGGATCCAGTAAGCATAGAGGCTTCATCAGATAAAATATCTCCAAATAAATTGTCAGTAACAATTACATCAAATTGTTTTGGATTTCGTACAAGCTGCATTGCACAATTATCTGCATACATATGTGAAAGTGAGACATCATTAAATTCATTGTCATGAACATACTGAACCTCTTCTCTCCAAAGAATTCCTGATTCCATAACATTAGATTTTTCGCAAGAAACAACTCGGTTATCTCTTTTTTGTGCTAACTCAAAAGCAATTCTAGCAACTCTTCTTATTTCGTGCGTTTCATATACTTGAGTATTTATACCAACCCGATTTCCATCGCTCTTAGTTTCGATGCCCCTCGGTTTTCCAAAATAAACACCACCTGTTAGCTCTCTGACTATCATTATATCTAGGCCTGAAACTAGATGAGGCTTCAATGAAGAAGCTTCCACCATAGACTCAAAACACAATGCCGGTCTAAGATTTGCAAATAAATCTAACTCTTTTCTAATTTTTAGTAACCCTTGCTCGGGCTTTAAAGAAAAATCTAAGTTATCCCATTTTTCTCCACCAACTGCTCCAAGTAGAACTGCATGAGAAGATTTAGCTTTCTCGAGAGTCGCATCCGCAAGAGGAACTCCATATCGATCATATGCTGAGCCACCTATATCATCTTTCTCAATTTCAAATTGAATGTCAAACATTGATGAAATAATAGAAATAACTTTATCAACCTCAATCATAACCTCGGGACCAATTCCATCTCCTGGAAGAATTAATAATTTAAAATTTTTACTCATTTTAATTTATTTCCATATAACCAGGGAATTTCGTTCTCTTGACCTTCTTCAAAGTGGCCAATTGAAGCTACCTTATTTAAAGTCAGACCAATATCATCAAGTCCTTCAAGCAAACATTTCTTTTTAGCTGGATCGATTTCAAAACTAATTTCTTTTTTTTCATTATTTTCTAAGAAAGTAATATTTTGTTTTTCTAAATCTATATTGAAATTTAATATACTGTCGGATGAGTCCTGCAATCTTGAAACTGTTGCTTCATCAAGGATTATAGGCAAAATTCCATTCTTGAAACAATTGTTATAAAAAATGTCTGCATAACTTGGCGCAATTATACATTTAATGCCATAATCAGCTATAGACCACGGAGCATGCTCACGAGAGGATCCACAGCCAAAGTTTTTACCCGCTATAAGTATACTAGCGTCTTTATACTGTTCTTGGTTAAGGGCGAAAGAACTAATTTTGTTTCCATCTTGATCATATCTTAACTCGTAGAATAAAAATTCCCCAAGTCCAGTTCGCTTGATTGTTTTTAAGAACTGTTTTGGAATAATCATATCAGTATCCACATTAGTTATACGTAGTGGTATTGCATGACCGCTGAGTTTATTAAATTTTTCCATTAAAGATCTCTAAAATCAGTAAGCTTACCTCTGATTGCCGCTGCTGCTGCCATTTGAGGACTCATTAAATGGGTTCTACCACCCCTACCTTGCCTGCCTTCAAAATTTCGATTAGAAGTTGAAGCACACCTTTCTTGAGGCTGTAACTTATCTGCATTCATAGCTAAGCACATTGAACATCCTGGATCTCTCCAATCAAAACCTGCTTCAATGAAAATCTTATCTAAGCCTTCTTTTTCTGCTTGCTCTTTAACCAACCCAGAGCCAGGAACAATCATAGCATGAACACCTTTTTCAACTTTTCGGCCTTTTGCAATTTGTGACACAGCTCTTAGATCTTCTATTCTACCATTCGTACAAGAGCCGATAAAAACTTTATCTATTTTAATTTCATTAACAGGCATGTTTGGTTCTAAGCCCATATAATCAAGCGCTCTCTCAATTGATTTCTTTTTGTCAGTATTTTTTTCATTTTCAGGATCTGGGACAAACCCATCTATGGAAACAACATCTTCAGGGCTTGTGCCCCATGTAATTTGTGGGATTATTTCATCAGCTCTAATTTCAACAACTGAATCATAGTGAGCGCCTTCATCAGAAGCTAATGATTTCCAGTAATTAACTGCATCTTCAAAAACTTCACCTTTCGGTGCTAAAGGTCTTCCTCTAAGATATTCACACGTTGTTTCATCTGGACTTATTAAACCTGCTCTTGCTCCTGCCTCAATAGACATATTGCAAACAGTCATCCTACCTTCCATAGAAAGATTTCTAATTGCCTCACCAGTATATTCGATGACATAGCCTGTTCCACCAGCGGTCCCTATCTTTCTTATAATTGCTAAAACAATATCTTTTGCAGTAACTCCTTCAATAACTTTACCAGTAATCTTAATGCACATGTTTTTTGCTTTTGTTTGAACAAGCGTTTGAGTTGCAAGTGTATGTTCAACTTCTGATGTTCCTATTCCCCATGCCAATGCACCAAATGCACCATGAGTTGAGGTATGACTATCTCCACAAACTATAGTCATTCCTGGTTGAGTAAAACCTTGCTCTGGACCAACAATATGAACTATACCTTGACGCTTATCGGTCATCGGCAAGTAAGTAATATTGTTTTCTTTTGCATTCATTTCTAATGTTTCCACTTGAAGCTTGGAGTCTGGGTCGGCTATACCTTTGTCTCTATCTGCTGTTGGGACATTATGATCTGCTGTTGCCAGAGTAAACTCAGGACGTCTGACTTTACGTCCAGATAATCTAAGACCCTCAAATGCTTGTGGGCTTGTTACTTCATGAACAAGGTGTCTATCTATATAAAGAATTGTAGTTCCATCATCATTGGTATCTACAATGTGACTTTCCCATATCTTGTCATATATTGTTTTTGGAGTACTCATAAGCAAATCAAAAATGTTAAGTTTGAAACTGAAAGACTAATCTTTCAGTTCTTCAGCTTTATCTTCGGTTTTTTCTTCTTGAGTAGTTTCTTCTAAGTCTGATTGTTCTGTTTCAGCAACATTAGCTTCAGAATTTTCATCATTTGATTCTTCAGAAGAAGCTTCCTCAGTTAAATATTCTTCTTCAAGAACTTCATCATTTTCAGAAATAAATAAACTTGCAAGGTCAGGCTGTTTACTTCTCATTCTTTCAACGATTCTGGCTTTCTTACCAGTAAGATCTCTTAAATAGTATAATTTAGCTCTTCTAACTTGTCCGCTTCTAATTAACTCTACTGAGTCGATAGACGGGCTGAATATAGGAAACACTCGCTCAACACCCTCACCAAATGAGATTTTTCTAACAGTAAAAGAAGAGCTTAATCCTCTGTTCTTTTTTGCAATACAGACACCTTCAAAAGCCTGTATTCTTTCTCGGGTTCCTTCTCTAACCTTAACATTCACTTTTACAGTATCACCTGGGTGAAACTGGGGAATTTTTTTACCCTTAATTAATGTCTTAATCTGATCTGTTTCAAATTGTTCAATGATATTCATAGTTTCCTCGATCGGTGTTTTAATACTTTATTTCTTTGTTGTCTTGTTTTTTTTGTATTTTTTCAATAAATCTGGCCTTATTTTTTGAGTTAATTTGAGTGAGTTTTTCATCCTCCATTCAGATATTAACTTATGATTGCCAGATTGAAGCTCTTCAGGAATCTTTAAGTTCTTCCATATTCTGGGTCTAGTATATTGAGGAAATTCAAGTAGATCTTGGCTAAAACTCTCATCTTTTAAGGACTCATTATCACCCAGTGTTCCAGGTAATAACCGCACAGCAGCCTCAATAACCGTTTGAGCTGCAACTTCGCCCCCTGCAAGGATATAATCGCCCAAACTATATTCATCAAATTTATAGAAATCTAAGACCCTTTGATCGATACCTTCATACCTACCACATAAAATGATTAACTCATTCTTCTTTGTGAAACTTTTTATATCTTTTTGTGTAATTGGTTTACCTCTTGGAGTTAAGTTAATGAGTGATATTTTCTTTTTTTCTTTAACTCCACGTAATGAAGCATCAATAGCCTTACCAATTATATCTGCTCTTAAAATCATTCCAGGCCCGCCTCCAGATGTAGTATCATCGACTGACTTGTGATTGTCTTTTGCGTAATCCCGTGGATTAAATAACTTCAGAGACCATATTTTTTTCTTAAGAGCTCTACCAATTACTCCAACTCCTAAAACTCCTGGGAAGCTCTCGGGAAATAAAGTTATTACTTTTACTTTAAACGTATTTTTTTTCATTCTAAATATTGGGAGATATTTTTTAAATAAATTATTTTTTTCTTTTGATCTACTTTCTCAATTGTATCATCACTAAAAGGTATAAAATATTTTTTGTCATTCGATAAAGTTGTAACTTCTATCAAATCAGATGAGCCAAAATTATTTACACTAATTACTGGGCCAATAATTTCTTCATTACTAATTACAGATAATCCAATTAAGTCATTAAAATAATATTTATCATCAATATCTGGAAGCTGACTTCTGTTAATTAATATATTTTTATTTAGGATATCATCGACTTTGTTTCGCGAGTCAATTTCAGAACAACTGACTATAAAATACTCCTTTAATGAACGAACTTTTTTTAAGAAAATTCCATCATACATTTCATCAATAAATAATTGATTGTATTTAAATAGGTCATCAGGGTCAGTTGTAAAACTTTTTATCTTAAATTGACCCTGAAGACCATGAGCTGAAATTACTTGTCCTACGACAACTTTATCGTTCATTAATAAATAAAATTATTCTTTTTTATCTCCATCTTCCTCTGCTGGAGCTTCTTCTGCTGCTGGAGCTTCTTCTGCTGCTGGAGCTTCTTCTGCTGCTGGAGCTTCTGCTGGAGCTTCTGCTGGAGCTTCCTCTGCTGCTGGA
>JAQWTH010000018.1 GCA_029242795.1 Candidatus Pelagibacterales bacterium
CTGACTTTACCATTAGCGTGTTCAATAAAAAATAATGTTGTCATATAACCCCTGCTTCGTTTTTTAATTTTTCTACTAATTCTGAGATATTTTCAACTTTAATACCAGCCTGTCTCTTAGGTGGCTCGATGACTTTAAGCGTTTTAAGTCTAGGTGTGATATCAATGCCATAATCATCTGGCGTTTTTTGATCTATCGGTTTCTTTTTAGCTTTCATTATATTTGGAAGTGAAGCATATCGTGGTTCATTTAGTCTCAAGTCAGTGGTAATTATTGCAGGCATATTCAGTTTAACTGTTTGTAAACCTCCATCTATTTCACGAGTGACCTGAATTTTATCACCATCAATTTCAATTTTAGATGCAAATGTACCTTGTGGCATATCTGTTAAAGCGGCTAGCATTTGACCAGTTTGATTATTGTCACCATCAATAGCTTGCTTACCAGAAATTACTAATCCAGGTTTTTCTTCATCAATTATTTTAGATAAAATTTTTGCAATTGATAATGGCTCAACTGTTTGATCAATTAGAACATGTATTCCTCGATCAGCTCCCATAGCCAGCGCAGTTCTTATTGTTTCTTGGCATGATTGATTTCCAACTGAAACAACAATAATTTCTTCAGCTTTACCAGATTCTTTTAATCTAATAGCTTCTTCAACAGCAATTTCACAGAATGGGTTCATTGACATCTTTACATTATCTGTTTCAACACCAGTATTATCAGATTTGACACGTATACTTACGTATGGATCAATAACTCTTTTTATAGGAACTAGAATTTTCATAGGATTACGGATAATCTATTTTTATTAATATATCAATGTATTTTATGTATTCAAGCCAGGCTTCCATAAGATATCTTTTTTGCCATAATTATTTTCAACTCTCGATAGAACAAAAAACAAATCTGATAATCTATTAATATATTGAAGAGCTGAGGGATTTACCTTTTCTCTAGCACTTAAACTAACCATATTTGTTTCGGCCCTTCTAGCAACAGTTCGAGCATTGTGTAAATATGACGCACTCATCGTCCCACCGGGCAGTATGAAAGAAGATAATGGTTTTAACTTCTTATTATATTCATCTATTTTTTTCTCAATTCTTTTCACTTGTTTCTCAGTAATTCTGAGAGGTTTAAATTTTGGCTTGGAAACAATTGGGGTAGCTAAATCAGCACCAAGATCAAATAAATCATTTTGTATTTCAGATATAACTTTGGCATTTTTTTTAGAGATAGCATGCCTAACAACACCTAAAATTGAATTCAATTCGTCGATTGATCCGTAAGATTTAATTCTTATATGATCTTTAGCTACCCTTTTCCCAGACGCTAGGCTTGTTTTTCCTTTATCTCCGGTTTTAGTGTAAATTTTAGTGAGTCTAACCATAATTATCTTGATGCCAAATAAACTGCCAACATAATAATCAATATTGCGACAAATTGTAATAATATTCTAAGTCGCATAAGTTTGTTTGAATATTTCCTATTAAATTCTCCTCCCTTCGTCATGCTGTAGATGCCAGTAGCAAGAACTAAAACTACTGCGGCAACGGATATAGGAATTAAGATATAATAAAATACAGGTGACATTAATTAGTTAGAAGTAAGAAGTCGTCTAGCAATAACCTCTGCCTGCATTTCTGCAGCACCTTCAAAAATATTAAGGATTCTTGAATCACAAAGAAGTCTACTAATAGGATATTCTAGGGCAAATCCATTTCCACCATGAATTTGAAGTGAGTTATCGGAGCAAGCCCAAGCTACTCGCGCACCAAGTAGTTTAGCCATACCAGCCTCGACATCACAGCGGTTGCCTGTATCTTTCTCACGGGCAGAATAATACGTTAATTGACGGGCAGCCATTATTTCAGTAACCATTGAAACAATTTTTGATGAAACTCTTGGAAATTCATATATAGATTTTCCAAACTGATTTCTGTCTAATGCATATTTTAATCCAGTTTCCATAGATGATTGAGCAACACCAACAGCTCTTGCAGCAGTTTGTATTCTGGCTGACTCAAAGGTTTCCATTAATTGTTTAAAGCCTTTACCTTCTTCACCGCCTAAAAGATTTTCTTTTTTTACTTTAAAGTCATCAAAAGCAATTTCATACTCTTTCATCCCACGGTAACCTAATACTTCAATTTCTCCACCAGACATACCTTCGGAAGGAAACATATTATCATCATCTCCTCTTTCTTTCTCAGCCAAAAACATTGAGAGACCTTTGTAGCCTTTTTCATCTGGGTTAGTTCTTGCAAGCATTGTCATTAGATCACTTCTAGCACCATGAGTAATCCAAGTCTTATTTCCTGTTATAGAATAATGGGTACCATTTGCAGTGGCACGAGTCTTTAACGATGCTAAGTCAGAGCCTGTATTTGGTTCAGTAAATACTGCAGTAGGCAATATTTCACCGGATGCAATTTTTGGAAGCCATTTTTGTTTTTGTTCTTCTGTACCGCCAATAAGAAGAAGTTCTGAAGAAATATCCGTACGTGTTCCAAGTGAACCAATTCCAATATAACCTCTGGCAAGTTCTTCAGTAACAATACACATTGCGAGCTTACTCATTCCTAATCCACCATATTCTTCAGGTATTGTTAGTCCAAAAATTCCTAGTTCAGACATTTTATCTATTACAGACATAGGTATTAACTCATCCTTTAAGTGCCACTCATGAGCATAAGGGGTTACATGTTCTTCTACAAATTTGTTAAACTGATCTCTAATCATCGAAGAAGTTTCATCTATACCCAAACTTCCAAAATTATTGCTTGATACACTCTCACGGATTATGTTTGCAAGTTCTAATCTATCTTTAGATTCATTTCCATTTAAGATGAGCTCGTTAAAACTATTATTATCAATTTCATTAAATAGTCCGTTTTTTAGACCAAGATCTTTAGGACGTATCACCTCTAACTGAGACATCGGGATACCTGTTTTAATCTGGCATAGGTATTCTGAAAAAATAAATTGTAAAATTAGCTTCTCATACTCTGTAAATCGGTTCTCAGACTCAAGATTGGTTGCCCAATTTAACATCTCACGAAGCGTCTCTTTATATGTTGCAATCCACGCTAGGCCATGGGCTGCATGTTGTTCTTGATTTAGAAGCTCTTTTGAAATTTTTCCATCAACTAAAACAAGTTTGCTAACTTGCTCTTTTGCAACGTTATAATATGCATCAACAGTCTGTTGTGCCTCTTGACATTTCGCAATTATATTATCCATATTAATTTAGGGATTTTAATCCTTCTTTTGCAGCTCCAACAAGAACAGCCATGTTTCCAGCTTTATGTTCATTATTAAGCATTTTTTCATGTGCACCAGGAATGCCATCCCAAGTAAAGACTTCTGACATACATGGGTTGATTACACCATCGCTAACAAGTTGATTGGCTGCACTAGCTTGCTTTGAATTACCAAAGTGAGAACCTTGAAGTCTTTTACTGTGCATCCATAGATATCTAGCATCTAATGTTAAATTGTACCCAGTAGTTCCAGCGCAGATTACAACCATCCCACCTCTTTTAACAATAAACATAGAAACTGGAACAGTAGATTCTCCTGGGTGTTCAAAAACCATGTCTACATTTCTACCTTTTCCAGTAAATTCCCACAGGGCTTTTCCAAATTTTCTTACCTCTTTCATGTAACTGTTGTAGGCTTCCTCATCGTCAATATCTGGATGCTCTCCCCAACAATTAAAGTCTTTTCTGTTTAGAACTCCTACAGCACCTAATTTTTTAACATAATCAGCTTTAGAATTGTCTGAAATTATACCTATTGGTTTAGCGCCTACAGTTTTAGCTAATTGAACTGCAAAACTACCAAGACCACCAGAAGCACCCCATACTAAAACATATTCACCTGGCTTTAATTCATTTCCACTATGACCAAAAAGCATCCTATAAGCTGTTACAAGTGTTAAGTTATAGCATCCACTTTCTTCCCAAGTCAGTTGAGATGGTTTTTTCATTAACTGATGTGCTTGAACAGCTGTGAATTGAGCAAACGTACCATCAGCTGTTTCATAACCAAAAACTTTATTAGTTTCTGAAAGCATTGGCTCTCCACCATTCAACTCAACATCTTCATGATCCCATGTCATTGCATGAACAACTACTTCATCGCCAACTTTCCATCTTTTAACGTCCGAACCAACTTTCCAAATAATTCCAGAAGCATCAGATCCTGCAATATGATAATCTTTCTTCGTTACATCAAGAACAGAGATAGGCTTGCCAAGACCTGCCCAAACTCCATTGTAATTTACTCCTGCCGCCATCACAAAAACTAGAACATCACTTGGTCCAATTTCTGGAACATCAAACTCTTCTTCAACAAAAGATTGAAGTGGATTGCCGTGCCTATCTTTTCTGATAACCCATGCATGCATTTTTTTTGGGACATGACCTAGAGGTGGTATTTCACCAATCGCATAAATATCTTTTTCTTCTGTCGTCATAATTTCTCCTGTGTAGTATGATGTTATATAGCCTTAAACTCAGCTTTTGCGAGGTTTATAGCCAAATAAATGAGATTAGTATATACATTTTAATTAAAACAAATTATTAAAAAATAACAATTTTTATTGAAATATATGGATAAACCTTGGTTAATCAGAACTTATGCAGGACATTCAACTGCCAAAAAGTCAAACGAACTATATCTAAAAAATCTTGCTAAAGGTCAAACAGGCTTGTCTATCGCTTTTGATTTACCTACACAAACTGGATATGACAGTGATCATATATTGGCATCTGGAGAAGTAGGTAAAGTAGGTGTTCCAATAAGTCACATTGGTGATATGAGGGTTTTATTTGATAAAATTCCACTCGATCAAATGAATACTTCGATGACAATTAATGCTACTGCCGCATGGCTTTTAAGTCTCTATATTGCCCTAGCTGATGAACAGGGAATAAATCGTAGTAAACTTCAGGGAACAACACAGAATGATATTATCAAAGAGTATTTATCTCGGGGCACTCATGTTTTCCCTCCAGCGCCGAGTCTCAGATTAATTTCAGATATGATTACTTATACGTATAAAGAATTACCAAAATGGAATCCTGTAAACATTTGTTCGTATCATTTACAAGAAGTAGGAGCTAAGCCTGTACAAGAATTGGCATTTGCACTCAGCACTGCCGTTGCTTACCTCGACAGGGTAAAAGAATCTGGTATCTTGAGTTCAGAGGAATTTGAAAACGTTGTAGGTCGAATTAGTTTTTTTGTTAATTCAGGAATTAAGTTTATTACTGAAATATGTAAAATGAGAGCCTTCGTTGATTTATGGGATGAAATTACAAAAGAACGTTATGGAGTTAAGAATCCCAAAAATAGAAGATTTAGATATGGTGTACAGGTCAATAGCTTAGGCTTAACAGAGCAACAGCCTGAAAATAATGTTTATCGAATATTAATTGAAATGATGGCTGTCGTATTATCAAAGGATGCAAGAGCAAGAGCTGTTCAACTTCCAGCATGGAATGAAGCTTTGGGTTTGCCCCGACCTTGGGATCAACAATGGTCATTAAGATTGCAGCAAATTCTAGCGTATGAAACTGATCTTTTAGAATTTGAAGACTTATTTAATGGCTCAAAAGTAATAGATGAAAAAGTTAATGAAATGAAAACAGACGCAAAAAAAGAGTTTGACTATGTCCAATCAATTGGTGGAGCTGTTATAGGAATTGAAAATAGTTATTTAAAACAACAATTAGTAAATTCAAATAAAGAACGAATTCAAAATATTAATGATGGTAAACAAGTTGTTGTTGGCGTAAATAAATATACTGAAACAGAATCATCCCCATTAACTGCGAATGACAGTGGTATAGAAAGTATAGACTCTTCTGTAGAAGCTGAGCAGATTAAATCTCTTAATGAGTGGCGGGATGCTAGGGATAACAGCGCAGTTAAGGAGGCTTTACAGAAATTAAAAGCAGCCGCTGAAACAGATCAAAATATAATGGAAGCTTCTATTTATGCCGCAAAAGTTGGGGTTACGACTGGTGAATGGACCAATACTTTGAGGAATATTTATGGAGAGTTTCGAGCTCCTACAGGAATAACTCAAAATATTAAAACAGTTTCAAATGGTGATTATTCATCGATTATAAAAAGAGTAGATAATATTTCTAAAAAAATTGGGCGACGTATAAAATTTTTAGTTGGAAAACCTGGTCTCGATGGTCATTCAAGTGGAGCAGAGCAAATTGCAGTAAGCGCTAGTGATTGTGGAATGGATGTTTTGTATGAAGGTATTCGTTTAACCCCAGAACAAATTGTAAAATCGTCAGTTGAAGAAGACGTTCATATTATTGGTTTGTCTATATTATCAGGATCTCATATTCAGCTTGTTGCAGAGATTATGTCCGAACTTAAAAAAAATAATATTGATAATATTCCTGTAATTGTAGGAGGCATAATCCCCATTGAAGATGAAAAAATACTTTTAAAAAATGGAGTTAAGGCCGTCTACACGCCAAAAAATTATCAGATGTCTGATATCATGAGCGATATCGTTTCAATTGTTGAGAAAGAAATATAGTTATGACTACAATTGATGGGCCGTCTATTCATCCACTAAGTGGAAGCCAAGCAAAACAATTGGTCATTTTTTGTCATGGGTATGGCGCAGATGGTAATGATCTTATTGGTCTTGCAAATTACTTTCAGCAAATCTTACCAGATGCATATTTCATTTCACCAAATGCACCTGAATCATGTCCAATGAATCCAATGGGTTATCAATGGTTTGATTTTACTTCTAATGATTCTGATTTAATTTGGAAAAAGGTAAATGATGCAGGAGAAATCTTAAATAATTTTATTGATAATAAGTTAAATGAACTCAATTTATCTGACAAAGATTTATCATTAGTCGGCTTTAGTCAAGGCACTATGATGTCACTTCATGTTGGGTTAAGACGCAGTGTAGCAATGAGTTCTATTGTTGGTTTCTCTGGTAGATTGATCAGAGAAGATACATTATCTGATGATATGAAATCAAAGCCACCTATATATTTAATTCACGGCGATCAAGATCCAATGGTTCCATATAGTGATACGATCAATGCTGCAAAAATACTGAAAGATTTAGATGTTGATGTTCAATCACATATTTCTCCTAATACCCCTCATTCAATTGCACAGGATGGATTAGAAATTGCTATAAAGTTTTTATCATCAAACTTTTCACAAAATAAATAATTCATAAATATTTAATTTTGATTTTTCTGTGTTGATACATATATTATAATATATGAATTCATTTATGTCTTTAGAACAATGTCCAGCATTAGTTTTGAATTCTGATTTTCGTCCCCTTTCACATTACCCATTATCATTATGGTCATGGCAGGACAGTATAAAGGCTGTAATACTTGATAGAGTCAATATTGTTGCTAATTATTCAAGGCAAATTAGAAGTCCAAGTTTTGAGATGTACGTACCAAGTGTAATAAGTTTGAAAAATTATATTAAACCTAACCGTAATCCAATATTTTCAAGATTTAATGTTTTTTTGAGAGATAAGTTTCAATGTCAGTACTGTGGGTCTAATAAGGATTTAACATTTGATCACTTAATACCAAGGTCAAATGGCGGTGAGACAACATGGGAAAATATTGTTACCGCGTGCTCTTCATGTAATGTTAAAAAAGGCGGAAAAAGTTTATCTAAATCAGGCATGAAACCATATAATTTACCAAAAGTTCCGTCTATGACTGATTTAGACAAATGTGGCCGATCATTTCCTCCTAACTTCTTGCATGAAAGTTGGATGGACTTTTTATATTGGGATATTCAATTAGATAAGTGAATTTTAAAAATTAGTTTTTTATGTTCTCTCCGCAAGAAAAATAGCAGCCTCGGTAGTCTTATTAATTAATTTTTTTAAAATTGGATGGCTTTTATCGCTATTTTTGTTTCCAGTATCTTTGTGGTGAGCCTCATCATCCCTGAATTTTGTAATTTTTTTTTGTATTTTAGTATCAATTTTATCAAGTTGATCAATTTGCTTGTTATAGTGCTGCTCAATTACTTCTTCAACTGCTTCAGTGCAAACATATGCTGCTTTTGGACCCATGAGAGCAGTACCAACTCCCATAGCAAAAGCCCCAATATCAAATAATGGAGCCAACTTACTTGGTTTAATATTTTTTTGTTTTGCAAGATTATTGAAATAATCTAGATGTTCTTTTTCTTCTTGAGCCATTTCAGAAAAAATTTCATATTCTTTTTTATTATTTAATAATTTGAATACAAATCTTTGACCATTATAAATTCTTTGAGCTCCTATTTCTCCAGCTTGATCAACTCGAACTATTCTCTCTATAATTTTATCTTTTGCGAACATTTTCAATAATACATATTAAATTTAACATTAACAATATAGACATAGTAATTAAATTTAATTCTGCAAGAGAAATTATATTAAAAATAACAGTTGGTTCATCACAACGAATTATTGGTGTGTTCTGAATTATTGTTAACAATTCTTTTGTATTTGATATTTCTACAATTGTAGAACAAGCACTATTTCCAATAAAAACTCCTCTTTCAATTCCTACATGATAAATCGTGTATAACGTTCCTATCAAAATAGTAAGACAAGATGAAATTAATAGAAAAAAATTTACTTTGCAATTTCTATTATTGTATATGAAAAATAAACTGAAAAAAATTAAGATATAATATGGATATCTCTCTTTGATGCACATTTCACAAGGGGGTAATTTGAAATTATACTGTAAAACAAGAACAGCAAAAATTACAACTATTGATATAATAAAATTTATGAGAAATATGTTCCTGAAATTTAATTTCATCTTAAGGAAATAATAATAAATGATATAAAGATTAGAAATAAAATTAAATATATATTTAAACGTTTTTCAAACGATTTCATAATATCTTCCCCAAACCTCCAAATAATATATCCAATTAAAAAAAATCTAACAGATCTAGAAATGATACTTGCAGCTATAAAAATAAGAAAATTAATTCCAATAAATCCACTTGAAAGAGTTACAATCTTGAAAGGAACTGGGGTAAATCCACCAACAAATACATAAAGAAAACCATATTCTGAGACTTGATTAGAGAAATTTGTGAAGGTCTCATATAAGCCGTAGAGATTTAGTATATACATTCCAATACTTTCAAATAAATACATGCCAATAAAGTATGCTGCTATTGCGCCGAATAAGGATCCTAATAGAGCAAACCAAGCTATTTTAAAAATTCTATCCCTATCTGATACCATCATAGGAATCATAAAAACTTCTTGAGGAAAAGGAAAAATAATAGATTCCAAAAAACAAAGTACAAATATAAAAGGATAAGCCAGTCTACTCTTTGTAAATTTTGAAGACTTTTCGAGTAAATATTTTTTTAAGCTAAAATAGAAATTTCTGATCATAAGAAAGAATGTTTATAATATATATTAGCACAGTATTTAATTTTAAACTTTTATTTATGATAAAAGTGTTGTCTATTGAGTGTTATGAAATGGGGATATGGCGGAATTGGTAGACGCGCCAGACTCAAAATCTGGTGCCTTCGGGCGTTCCGGTTCGACTCCGGATATCCCTACCAAGAGTAAGTATGAAAAGAAAAACTGAGAAAAAAATTAAAATTAAAGAATTAGAGTACATAGATCCTATAGAAGCCTTTAAAAGACTTCAGGATTATAATGATCTTATTTTCTTTGACAGCGCCAGTAAAAGTCAAAAAAATAACAGGTATTCATATATTGCTCTTGACCCAGTTCAATCATACAAAGTATTTAAACAAGGAAGAAAAAGTATTTTTGACAAAAAGACAGAAATAGAAATTAAAAAGATATATAAAAAACTATCATTTAAAAAAAAGAATAGATATCCAAGTTTCCAATGTGGCTTTGCAGGATACATTACATACGACCAATGCCTTAGTATCGAAAATATAAATTTAATTAGTAAATCTTCAAACCAAGAAACTAAATTGTATTTAGGGCTATTTGACATTGTAATTGCTTTCGATTTGAAATTGAAAAAAGCATTTATCTTTTCATATAATTTCGATCATTATTTAAAAATAAAAGATAAAAATACTCATCAATTTAGAAGAGAAAAAATAATTAACCTCTATAAAATTTCAAGAATAAGTAATAGCAAAAAGAGCCAAAAAGAATTCAATTGGGTGCCTGAAATTTCTAAAAAGCAATATCTTTGTAAGGTTAAGAAATTGCTTCATTACATAAAATCAGGAGATATTTTTCAAGCAAATTTCACTCAACGATTTAAAGCAAGTATTCCAAAAAATTTTTCATCAATTGAAATGTATTTAAATTATCGAGAGAGAACAAATACTCCGTTTTCAGCTTTTATTAAACATAATTCGAAATACATCTTGTCTTATTCACCTGAACGATTCTTAAGAGTTAATGAAAATAACGTTTTAACATCGCCTATAAAAGGCACAATTAAAAGAGGAGAAAATCTTGATAAAGATCTTTTATTGAAGAATAAGTTATTAAATAGTTCAAAAGATCTAGCTGAGAATCTCATGATTGTTGATGTATTAAGAAATGATATTTCAAGAGTATGTGATTATGGTTCTGTGAAAGTTAGCAAATTAGCAAAACTAGAAAGTTATCAAAATGTTCATCATTTAGTTTCATCAATTGAAGGCAAATTATCGACTCATAAAAATATTTTTGATTTATTGAACGCAACTTTACCTGGTGGTTCGATAACAGGTGCTCCAAAAGTAAGAGCAATGGAAATTATTTCTGAGTTAGAAAAGAGTAATCGTGGTGTTTATTGTGGAACTATAGGATACATGTCCTTTTCAGGCTATAGTGACTTTAATATACCAATTAGAACCATCACAATAGAAAATGATCAAGCGTTTCTTAATTCAGGAGGTGGCATAGTTGCTGACTCATTACCTATCAAGGAGTACTCTGAACTGATGAGTAAAGTAAGTAACTTATTTCCAAAAAAGAAAAAAAGAAAATATATTCAAAGTGGGCAAAAATTAGAAATATGATTGTTTATTTTAATGGTAAATACATAGACGAGAATAAAGTTTCGCTTAGCATTAAGGATAGAGGGTTTCTTCTTGGGGATGGCGTATTTGAAACAATTTTGTATCAAAATAAAAAGTTAATTTTTTTTGATTTGCACACTAAGAGACTAAAAAAATCACTTAAGAGAATTTTTATAAATTTTAATGAGTCTAAAAGCAGTCTTAGTAACAAAATAAATAATTTAATTAAACGTAATAATTTAGAAAATGATAATCTTTCCATAAGAATTACAATTACACGTGGTAAATCTGAAAGGGGAATAGATATTGTACCAAATTCAAAAGCTTTTTTATTGATTACATCTTCAAAAATTAAAAATAATTTGAGGATGAAACCTCTCAAACTAAGTATTTCAAATATATTAAGAAATGAAACATCTATTTCTTCAAAATACAAAACAACCAATTATTTGGATAACATAATTGCAAAACATGAAGCAGTTAAAAGTAAATTTGATGATGTTTTATTTATAAATTCTAACAATAATATTTGCTGCTCTTCAACATCTAATTTCTTCTATCGTGAAGATAAAAGAATATTTACACCTCCTATTGAAGATGGAGTTTTAGATGGAACAATTAGAGAAGTTCTTATTGCAAAAAGAAAGGTTGCCGTTAAATCAATAAAATTGAGTAATCTTAAAAATTGTAAAGAAGTCTTTATTACCAATAGCTTATTTGGTATAAGACCAGTTGAAAAAATCGAAAAATTTAATTTCAATATTGGTCAAGATACATATGATATTGATAAATTTTTGTCTAATTTGGGAATGTGAACGTAATTATTATGTTTAGTACTATTGCTCGAGAATATAAGTATATTCGTTTTTTTGTTAAGTTGCTTGGACGTTCCAAAAAGCTTGATAAGAATAAATCGCTGACTGTTCCAGATATGATAGAGGAGTCAATTGATAAATTTCCAAATAATATTGCAATTGAGTTTGAGGATAAGTCATATACCTATTTAGATTTAGATAAGGAATCAAATCAGGTTGCCAATTGGGCTATAAAAAAAGGCTACAAAACAGGAGATGTTGTAGCACTATTAATGGAAAATAAACCAGAATTTATTTTTATATGGCTTGGGTTATCAAAGCTAGGAATTACAATTGCTTGCTTGAATAACAATATTAAAAGTAAATCACTTGCTCATTGCATTCAAACTTCTAAAAGTAAAAGTTTAATTTTAAGCTCTGACCTAATTGACAATTACTCTTCAGCTGAAGATTTAATTGATAACCAACTTTCAGTTTATGTAAGTGGAAATAAAGTTCAAGGTTTTGAGAATATTGATGATGATAATGAAAAAAATACTAATCGTCCTAATTCATCTATAAGAAAGACTCTTACAAATAGTGAGTCTTTATTCTATATCTATACAAGTGGTACTACTGGCCTTCCTAAAGCTTCAAATTTTAGCCACCAAAAATTTGCAGTAGGCTCAGGATTACAAATGTTCTCTTTAAATATGAAATCAACTGATAAAACTTATCTAGTTCTCCCTCTTTATCATGCTACCGGAGGAGTTGTAGGCTTAGGTTCTACTTTATTTACTGGTGGGACAGTTGTTTTAAGAAAAAAATTTTCTGTCGAAAAATTCTGGGAAGATTGTGCAACATATAATGTTACAGTAATTACATATATTGGTGAACTATTTAGATATCTTATATCAGCTCCAAAAAATGAATTTGAGAAGCAACATAATATAAGAGGTATGTATGGAAACGGTTTAAGGCCCGATGTATGGAAAGTGGTACAAGATAGATTTGGAATTAATAACATAATTGAATTCTATGGAGCTTCAGAGGGAAATGTTTCATTGACAAACGTTGATAGTCGTTTTGGTTCAATCGGAAGAATTCCCCCATACGCAAAAAATGCTTTACCCACAAAAATAGTTAAGTTTGATGTCGTAAATGAAAAGGTAGTGAGAAATGAGGATGGTTTTTGTATAGAATGTGAGGATGATGAAGCAGGAGAAGTGATTGGTCTTATCCCAAATGAAGATAAGTTTTCTGGTAAGTTTGAGGGATATACTGATAAAGAGGCAACTGAAAAGAAAATTTTGAAAGATGTCTTCGAGAAAGGAGATCAATGGTTTTCTTCAGGAGATTTATTAAAGCGTGACAAAGATGGATATTATTACTTTGTCGATAGGATTGGGGATACATTTAGATGGAAATCTGAAAACGTAGCAACGAGTGAAGTTAGTGAGGCTATTTCCACTTTTACAGGTGTTAAAGAAGCGAATGTTTATGGAGTTTTAGTGCCAGGTGAAGATGGAAGAGCGGGCATGGCCTCGATAGTGCCTGGTGAGGAATTCTCAATTAATGGTTTGTATGAGCATCTTTCGCAATATCTTCCAAAATATTCCATCCCAGTATTTATAAGAATATCAAAAGAAATTGAAGTAACAGGTACTTTTAAGTATAAAAAAACTGATTTAGTTAAAGACGGATTTGATCCATCAGTTGTAAAAGATCAAATGTATTATGCTTCTACAAGTGAAAATGATTATATTGATCTTGATGTGAATATTTTTAAAAAAATTTCTGATCACGAACTGAAGCTATAATTTAAAAAGAAACACAACACTTGAAAAAAGAAATTCATTTAATATCTCCTAGAGGATTTTGTGCTGGCGTGACGAGAGCTATTGATGTTGTCAATATGGCATTAGAAAAGTATGGGCCTCCCGTTTATGTCAAACATGAGATAGTTCATAACAAGTCAGTTATTGAAGAGTTAAAGTTGAAAGGAGCTATATTCATTGAAGATGTAAAAGATGTACCACAAGGCGCTCCACTTATTTTTTCAGCACATGGTGTTTCAAAATTAGTTGTTAATGAGGCAAACGAGAAGAAGGCTATCACTATAGATGCTACTTGCCCTCTTGTAACCAAAGTTCATGTTCAAGCAAAAAAGTTTAGTGCCCAAGGGCATCATATTTTCTTGATAGGTCATCGTAATCATCCTGAAGTTGAGGGAACTTTGGGTCAAATAGATTCATCAGAAATTACACTTATTGAGAATATAAATGATGTTGTGCTTTTAAAAACAAATTATGAAAAAGTTGCCTTTGTTACGCAAACTACTTTATCCGTTGATGATACAAAAGAGATAATTAATCAATTAAAGACCAAATTTCCTAAAATAGTATCCTCAGCAAAAGAAGATATTTGTTATGCAACCACGAATAGACAGAATGCGATAAAAAAATATGCAATTGGTTGTGATAAATTTATTGTAGTTGGATCAAGAAATTCCTCTAATTCTAGTCGACTTGTTGATGTAGCAATTAATGCAGGATGTCCAGATGCAGTTTTGTTAGACAGCAAAGAGGAACTAGATTTAGATCTTTATGAGAATGCAAAGGTAATAGGTATTTCTTCTGGTGCATCTGTACCTGAAGATTTAGTTTTAGATATAGTAAAAAAATTTAAGAGCAAATATGATGTAGAAATTAAAAGTTTTGAACTTCAAAAAGAAACCGTATAATTTAATCTTCCAAAAAATATAAGGAGATGAACGATATAACTCAACTAAATTGGGATTATCATAATCCTCATTATCTAAAATTTATAGTTGAAAGCAAGCACATAGACATCTTAGGACATGTAAATAATAAAATTTATTTAGATTGGAGTGAAATTGTAAGTTGGAGCCACTCTAAGTCATTGGGAATAACCCCTGAGATATACCTTAAATTAAAATGTGCATGTGTTGTTGAAGAAAACAAAATTGAATATGTAGGCTCATTATTTGAAGATGATAAGATTGCAATATCTACCTGGATTACAGGAACAGACTCAAAGTTAAGACTTAGTAGATTCTTTCAGATTATTAGGATATCTGACAACAAAACAATTTTTCGTTCTAATGTAAATTATGTGAGTATTAGTCTAGAAAATTTCAAACCAAAAAAAATGCCCCAATTATTTCAGGACTCTTATAAAGTTACTACATAATGCAGGTAAACGAGGTTAACATTGATGATTTATCGGCAATAAGAGTAATTAACGATGACGCAATTCCTGCTGTAAACTCCGTATCTGAAGAAGAATTTATTTGGTTTCATGAAAATTCGATCTATTTTAAAAAGGTAACATTGAATGAAATTTTAGCTGGTTTTTTATTAGTATTGCCAATGAATATTGCTTACAAAAGTCTGAACTATAGTTGGTTTTCTGAGAGATATAATAATTTTGCTTATATAGATCGGATTGCAATTAAAGAGGAATTCAAAAGCTCTGGTATAGGAACATTGCTATATACAGACTTAGAGAAATCATTACCAAAAGAGATTAAAATGATTGCGTGTGAGTACAATATCAAGCCACTAAATATGATTTCAGAAAATTTTCATCAAAAGATGGCATATAAAAATGTTGGAACTCAACTTACTGAAAATAATACAAAACAAGTTTCCTTGATGGTGAAAGAAATAAATGACTGAAAATACTTATGATGCAGTAATAATTGGAGCAGGGGTAATTGGTCTTGCAATATCAAGAAAATTAGCTCAAGAAGGAAAAGATGTTCTGATTATTGAAGAACAGGGACAAATTGGATCTGTGACAAGTTCACGAAATAGTGGGGTTATTCACGCAGGTGTTTATTACGATAAGGACTCTTTAAAAGCCAAGTTTTGTCCTGATGGTAATAGAAGAATGTATGAGTATTGTGTATCAAGATCTGTGCCACATTTAAATACTGGTAAATTTATTGTGGCTACATCCAATAATGAAATTGAAAAATTAGAAGTAATTTATGATCAAGCAAAAAGTGCAGGCGTTATAGACATTGAAAAAGTTTCAGGTAATCACGTATCAACTGTAGAGCCTTTAGTTAAATGTGTTGAAGGGCTGTATGTTCCATCCTCAGGAATAGTAGATACATCTGCTTTAATGAGGTCTTATTTAGGAGATATTGAGGATAACGGTGGTATGGTAAGTTATAATACTTTTTTAAAATGTGCTGATTTGAGTAATAATTTATTTAAAATTATAGTAACTCAAAATAATGAAGAGATTGAGATTAACTCTCATATTTTAATAAATGCTTCTGGAATTTTTGCTGAAAAAGTAGCTAATAATTTTTTATTTTTGGATAAGTCAAACATTCCAAAAACATATTTTGCGAAAGGAAATTACTTCGAAACAGGAAAAAATCTTGGGATAAAGCATTTAATATACCCTGTGCCAAATGAGGCAAGTCTTGGTTTGCACTTGGGCCTTGATATGGGCATGACTGTGCGATTCGGACCAGATGTTGAATGGACTGATGAAATTAATTATACTGTTGATATTGATAGGGAAGAAATGTTCTATAATGATATAGTTAAATATATTCCCTCTATTGATCGTTCATTATTAAAACCAGGATATTCAGGAATTAGACCAAAACTTAAAAATCAAGGTGAGGGTAAAAGCGATTTTAAAATAGACTGTGTAAAACAACATGGAATAGATAATTTAATAAATCTTTTTGGCATGGAATCACCTGGACTTACATCATCACTTGTAATAGCCGATTATGTATGTGAGTTAGTGGACTAATAAAATAGATCTACATCTGCATTATTTGAAATAAAAGACTTCATTTTCATCATTGCACTTTTTTCAATTTGCCTAACTCTTTCTTTTGAAATATTTAATTTGATTCCAAGAGTTTCTAGAGTTTGAGAGTCTTCTTCTAGATGTCTATTTCTTATAATTTGAGTTTCACGATCATCAAGTATTTCAAGAGCATTACCAATCAATTTCTTCTTAAAGTCAGTTTCATCTTTATCGAAAATCTTTTCATCAGGTCTCGCATCCTCATCCTCAATCAAACTTAAAAATTCTTCCTCACCGTCATGACTGATTTTGTGATTCAGTGAGCTATCATTTTGAGATAGACGGTTGTCCATCTTTATTACATCCGAAGTAGAAATATCTAAGCTTTGGGCAAGACCATGAGCAGTATGGTAGTCGATGGTGCCATTTTCTGTGCTTTTGATCTTTTGCTTTAATTTCCTTAAATTAAAAAACAAGCTTTTTTGTTTTGAAGTTGATGCAATTCTTACAAGAGACCAGTTTTTTAAGACAAAATCTTGTATTGCTGCTCTAATCCACCAGCCAGCATATGTTGAAAATCTGACCTCTTTAGAAAGCTGAAACCTTTCAGCTGCTTTCATTAGACCAATATTACCTTCTTGTATCAAATCACTAACGTTCAGGCCATAATTCTTATATTTCATTGCAAACGAGATCACTAACCTGATATGAGATTGAGTGAGCTTATGCAAAGCCTTTTCATCCCTTTTTGTAAGCCATCTTTTCGCAAGCGACTTTTCATCTTGTTCCTCTAAAAGAGGAATGGACATAGCTTGCTTAATAAAGCTCTTAGTATCGTTTAAATCATCAAAATTTGTCATGACATAATAACTACAGATAAGTTTTAAATAATCCAATTAAAAGAAACAAAATACGACTTTAAAAATTGCCAATATGACATAGGTAATTAAACTGGATAGAAAAAAAACTAATAGATTCAATAAAATATGAGAAGTATTAAAAGCCCTGTCATTTATTGGTTACGCGA
>JAQWTH010000038.1 GCA_029242795.1 Candidatus Pelagibacterales bacterium
ACATGAAGTATTTGATTTTGATTCACCTGGAATTGCAATGGCTATGTACAATACAGATGAGTCAATAAGAGACTTTGCTCGTGCATGTATGAATTACGCATTAATGAGAAAATGGCCAGTATATCTATCTACTAAAAATACTATTCTCAAAGCTTATGATGGCAGATTTAAGGATCTGTTTCAGGAAATATATGAAAATGAATTTGAGTCTAATTTTAAAAAATTGAATCTCAATTATGAACACAGGCTTATTGATGACATGGTTGCATCGGCATTAAAATGGAATGGCGATTTTGTTTGGGCATGTAAAAATTATGATGGAGATGTGCAATCTGACACAGTTGCTCAGGGCTTTGGATCATTAGGCCTTATGACTAGTGTTTTAATGACTCCTAATGGAAAAACAATTGAAGCTGAGGCAGCTCACGGCACAGTGACTCGACATTATAGGCTTCATCAAGAAGGAAAATCTACTTCAACAAATCCAATAGCATCTATTTTTGCATGGACAAGAGGGTTAAGTTATAGAGGAAAAATGGATGATAATAGCAAACTTATAAATTTTGCAGAGACTATTGAAAAAGTTTGTGTTGATACTGTTCAGAGTGGATTCATGACTAAAGATTTAGCAATATTAATATCCAAAGAACAAGAATGGCTTAATACTCAAGACTTTCTGGAAAAAATAAACTCAAACCTTCAATCTGCATTATCCTAACTAGATACATTTTCTTTTAGAAATTTTTGAAGAGTTTCTTTTATGTTTATTTCTTCTGAATATGTACCACCTGATTGAGCAAAATCTTTTCTACCTCCACCACCTCTTCCATTGGTAATTTTAGCTGCATATAAAGCAATTTCACTAGCAGATAGATTATTAGATAACTTATTTGTAACACCAACTAAAAAACTTATTTTCTCATCATTTATTACACCAACAACTATAACTCCATCATTCAAAAATTGAGATTTACATTGATCTACAATTGATCTTAAGTCTTTTGGCTTTAAATTATTACACGTTTCAACAATTAAAGTTTCACCGTATTTTATTCTTTCTTGTATGTTTTGACTAAGTTTTTTGATTATTTCTAAGTTAATTTTTTTTGCATCCTCTATTATTTTATTCTTTTCTAAATCATTTTCAATTTGCTTAGATTTAGTTTCATTATAACTTATCAAATCATTTCCTCTTAACGCCTCAATTCTTCTTATTCCTGATGCAGCTGAAGACTCACTTATTATTTTGAAATTTCCTATCTCAGAGGTTTTTTCTACATGTGTTCCTCCACATAATTCAAGGCTATAGGATGCTGAATTGTTATCACCTATTGATAAAACTCTTACTTCATCATCATATTTCTCACCGAATAAAGCTAAAGCACCTAAATTGATAGCATCTTCAGACTTCATTATTTTTGTTTCAACATTCAAATTTGAATTAATTATGTTGTTAACAATTCCTTCAATATTTTTAATTTCATCTTCAGATAAACCTTTGTGGTGACTAAAATCAAAACGAAGTCTGTCATAAGAAACTAAAGAGCCCTTTTGTGTAACATGGTCTCCAAGTGTATCTCTTAAAGCTTGGTGTAAAATATGTGTTGCAGAGTGATACGATCTACATGACGATCTCCTGTTTACATCTATTTCTAATTCTACAACATCAGCTATTTTAAATACGCCATCAGATACCATTCCATAATGAATGATTAGATTTTCTTTTTTTTGTGTATCAGTGACCTTAAAATTACTTTCTCCACATCTAATATTTCCAACATCACCAATTTGGCCACCTGATTCTGCATAAAAAACAGATTGATTTAGGATTATACGGCCTTGTTGATTTTTTGATATTTGATCAACTTCCACGCTATCACTAATAATAGATAGTACCTCTGCTTGTGAAATATTATTTTCATATCCAATAAATTCTGTTTTGTTAATTTTATTTGATAAATTAAACCAAATCTTCTCAGTTGATTTATCTCCAGATCCTGACCAACTAGATCGTGCCCGATTTTTTTGATCTTCTAGACTTTGATTAAATCCCTTGATATCTACTTCAATATTTTTAGATCTGAGAATATCTTGTGTTAAATCTAATGGAAAACCATATGTATCATATAATTTAAAAGCCTTAGAGCCAGGAAAAGTTTGACTACCTTGATGAGGTTTAAGTTCCTCTTCAAGTTGTTTCATACCTCTTAATAATAAATCTTTAAATTTAATCTCTTCATACTTTAATGTTTCTTTAATTAAATTTTCAGCCCTTTGCAATTCAGGATAGGCAGATGACATTTCGTTTGAAAGAGTAGTGAATAAATCTGATAACATGGTATCGCTATAATCAAGTAATTGAATATGTCGCATAGCTCTGCGCATAATTCTTCTGAGGACATACCCTCTGCCTTCATTAGATGGTAAAATTCCATCAGCTATTAAAAATGATGATGATCTTAAATGATCAGCAATTACACGGTGGCTTGAAATTAATTCTTTTTCATTTTTTTTTGTTATGTCAATTGAATGATCAATGAGTTTTTTAAATAAATCGATCTCATAATTATCATTAGTACCTTGCATTACAGCAGCAATACGTTCAATGCCCATTCCTGTATCTATTGATGGCTTAGGTAAATTTAATCTGGTTTTTTCATCTACTTGTTCATATTGCATAAAGACAAGATTCCAAATTTCGACAAATCGGTCTTGGGTTTCATCAGCTTCACTTGGCGGTTTACCTTGATAGTTTTCTCCATGATCATAAAATATTTCAGAACATGGACCACATGGCCCAGTATCTCCCATTGACCAGAAATTATCATTTGTAGATATTCTGATAATTTTATCATCAGTAAAATTAGTAATTTTTTTCCAGGCAAAATATGCTTGTTCATCATCATGATAGATTGTTACGTATAACTTATCTTTATTAATTCCTAGTTCACCAGTTATATAATTCCATGCATATTCAATTGCTTCATCTTTAAAATAGTCCCCAAAAGAAAAATTGCCCAACATTTCAAAAAATGTATGGTGCCTAAGGGTGTAACCAACGTTTTCAAGATCATTATGCTTTCCTCCTGCCCTTAAACATTTTTGTGAAGTTGTAGCTCTTTGGTATTCCCTATTTTCAAGACCAGTGAATACATTTTTAAATTGAACCATTCCAGAGTTCGTAAACATCAATGTTGGATCATTGTTGGGTACAAGGGGACTTGAATGAACAACGGTATGTTCATTCGACTTAAAGTAGTCCAAGAAGCTTGATCTTATATCATTAATTTGCATATGCATTGTATAGCATTAGCTGAACTAAAACGCAAAAAGGCGCCGAAGCGCCTTCTTGAATTAACGTTAAATGAGTATTTGAATTTATTCTTTTTCATCCTCCTCAGGAATGTCTTCAATTTCTTGTTCCATTAAATCTTCTGATAAATCATCTGATTTTGATCTGATTAATGTCTCAATTTCGGAAGCTATTTTTGGATTTTCTTGCAAGAAAATCTTAGAATTTTCTCTACCTTGACCTATTTTATCACCTTTATAAGAAAACCATGCACCAGACTTATCTATAATTCCAGACTTTACACCTATGTCTATAAGTTCCCCTAATTTTGATATTCCTTGTCCATACATGATATCAAATTCCACAACCTTAAATGGTGGTGAGACTTTATTTTTTACAACCTTTACTCTTGTTTGGTTGCCAATAATCTCTTCTTTATCCTTAATTGCGCCAATCCTTCTAATGTCTAATCTGCATGACGAATAAAATTTTAACGCATTGCCTCCCGCGGTTGTTTCTGGGCTTCCAAACATTACACCAATTTTCATTCTGATCTGGTTTATGAATATGACCATGCAGTTTGATTTTGAAACAGACCCTGTTAACTTTCTAAGAGCCTGACTCATTAATCTTGCTTGCAAGCCCATATGAGAGTCACCCATTTCGCCTTCTATTTCAGCTCTTGGAACTAACGCTGCAACTGAGTCAACTACAAGTACAGATATTGCTTTTGATCGAACAAGCGAGTCTGTTATCTCTAGAGCTTGTTCTCCTGTATCAGGTTGAGAAATAAGTAGTTCATCGGTATTTACACCAAGCTTTTTTGCATATGCTGGGTCTAATGCATGTTCAGCATCAATGAATGCACAGCTGTCTCCATTTTTTTGTGCTTCAGCAATTACATGAAGAGCAAGAGTAGTCTTTCCTGATGACTCTGGACCATATATTTCAACTATTCTACCTTTTGGAAGTCCACCAATACCTAATGCGACATCTAGTGATAATGAGCCAGTAGAGATTGACTCTATATCCATAGCACCTCTTTGCCCAAGTTTCATGATAGAGCCTTTTCCATAAGTTTGCTCAATCTGAGACATTGCGATGTCTAAAGCTTTCACTTTTTCCGCGTTATCTATTTTTTTATCATCCACTACTTTTAAACTTGCCTTTGTCATATCCATCCTCCGATGTAATTAAATATAATAATGTATTAAATGTACTCATTTTGTTCTGTTTGGCAATAGAATATAAATCATTGTATTTATTATAAAAAAACCAAATGTTCTTTTCTTGTTCTAATGTAATAACGATTTTATCAACAATTGATTCTCTTAGACTAATAATAAATTATTAAAAGTAATAGGGTATTTAAAACGCTTTTATTTAACTGATGACTTGTGAATAACTTTAATAGATCAATTATTTAATCATCAGAATGAAGCTTTTCATTTCTTTCATGCATTTCCTGAGCTTCAATGCTGAGAGTTGTCACAGGCCTTGCATCTAGCCTGGCAATGTTAATAGGTTCCCCAGTTACTTCACAGTATCCATAAGTTCCATTTTCTATTCTATTGAGGGCATCATCAATTTTAGAAATCAATTTTCTTTGACGATCTCTTGTTCTAAGCTCTAATGTTTTTTCAGATTCTTGTGTAGCTCTATCTGAAATATCTGCGGGAGCAATGGAATCTTGAAGGTTTTCAACAGTCTCCTTACTCTCTTTAAATATATCTTTCTTCCAATTCTCTAATTTTAATTTGAAGTATTCCTTCTGCTTTGCGTTCATAAATTTTTCAGATTTTAGAGGTTTATAATTTTTTGGAAGCTTAGTAGCCATTAGAACTCCTTATAATATCTAATAATTTCGTGTTTTTTATTGTTTTTTTAGACTTAAGTCAAATGAACAATACACTTTTTATAGTTGATAAATAATTGAAATATAATATCTTTTCGGTAATTTTTTGAGGAAATACAATGAAATTTGAAGGTACTAAAAATTATATTGCAACTGAGGATTTAAAAGTTGCTGTAAATGCCGCAATAACTCTTGAAAGACCCATTATAGTAAAAGGGGAACCAGGAACAGGCAAAACTATGCTGGCTCATGAGGTAGCTCAGGCAATTGGGTGTGAAATAATTACTTGGCATATCAAATCTACAACAAAAGCTCAGCAAGGGCTTTATGAGTATGATGCGGTTACAAGACTAAGAGATTCACAACTAGGAGATGAAAAAGTAAAAGATATTAAAAATTATATCAGTAAAGGTAAGCTATGGAATGCATTTGAAAATGAAAAAAGACCGGTTCTCTTAATTGATGAAATCGACAAGGCAGATATAGAATTTCCAAATGATCTATTGCTTGAATTAGATAAAATGGAGTTTTTTGTCTATGAAACAGGTGAAACGATTAAAGCAGTTAATAGACCAATAGTTATTATTACTTCTAATAATGAAAAAGAACTGCCTGATGCTTTTCTTAGAAGATGTTTCTTCCATTATATTAAATTTCCAGAAGCTGAAACCATGGAAGAAATTGTTAATGTCCACTTTCCAAATATAAAGAAAGATTTAATTAGTGAAGCTTTCAAAATATTTTATGACATCAGAGATGTGCCTGGAGTTAAAAAGAAGCCTTCTACGTCTGAACTTATAGATTGGCTTAAATTACTTATGACTGATGATGTTGATGCTAAAACTTTGAAAGAAAAAGATCCAAAGAAACTGATACCCCCTCTTCATGGAGCACTTCTCAAAAATGAACAAGATGTACATTTGTTTGAGAGATTAGCGTTCATTGCTAGAAGAGAAAATGAAAGTATCGATTAAAATCAATGTTTCTTAATTTCTTTTTTGATTTAAAACAGGCTCAGTTACCTGTTTCACTCAAGGAATATCTCATGCTAATGGAAGCAATGGATAAAAGGGTTATTACTTCTTTTAATGTAAATGACTTTTACTTTCTTAGTAGATCTGCACTTATTAAAGATGAAAGACACCTTGATAAGTTTGATAAAGTATTTGGACATTCATTTAAAGGTTTAGAGAATAAATCCGAAACAACTGAAGCAGAAATTCCTGAAGAATGGTTGAGACTAATGGGTCAAAAATACTTATCAGATGAAGAGAAGAAACTCGTTGAGTCTCTTGGTGGCTGGGACAAATTAATGGAAACACTTAAACAGCGACTAGAAGAACAGAAAAAAAGGCACCAAGGAGGAAGTAAATGGATTGGAACAGGTGGAACATCGCCTTTTGGTGCCTATGGATATAATCCTGAAGGTATCAGAATAGGTCAGAAAGAAAGTCGAAATAAAAAAGCCGTAAAAGTATGGGATAAACGAGAGTTTAAAAATCTAGATGGAGATGTAGAACTTGGGACAAGAAATATCAAAGTTGCTCTTCGTAGATTAAGAAAATTTGCCAGAGAAGGTGCGGATACTGAATTAGATCTCGATGGAACAATTAAATCAACAGCTCATAAAGGTTACATAGATGTAAAAATGATGCCTGAGAGAAGAAATAAAATTAAGGTTTTAATCTTCTTTGATGTAGGTGGGTCTATGGATGCTCATGTAAAGATTTGCGAAGAGTTGTTTTCAGCAGCTAAAACTGAATTTAAGCACATGGAATACTTTTATTATCATAATTGCTTGTATGACTATGTATGGAAAGAAAATAAGAGAAGGTATAACGAGCACATGTCAACATGGGATGTGTTACACACCTATCCGTCTGATTATAAAGTTATTTTTGTTGGTGATGCAGAGATGAGTCCATATGAAATAACATATCCTGGAGGTAGCACAGAGTATTGGAATGAAGAATCTGGAGAGACATGGCTTAGTCGTACACTATCTGTTTATGAAAACGCTATTTGGCTTAACCCAGTGCCTAAACAATACTGGAATAGAATTGCTTCAACAAATATACTGCAGCAAATTTTTTCAAATCGTATGTTCCCATTAACCATTGATGGAATTGATCAAGCGATGCGAGAACTTAATAAATCATAAAATAATTAGTGATTAATAAACAGAACTTTTACATTGGAGCTGCTTTTTTATGCCTTGGATTAATTATCGTTCCAGTAAATGATGCTTTGGCAAAAGTTTTGAGCTCTGATTTAAATATAATGGAAGTAATATGGTCAAGATTTTTTGGACACTTTGTTTTTCTAGTTCCAATCGCTCTTTTTATTCATGGTAAAAATAAATTTATTAATAAGGAAACAAATCAACAAATTATAAGGGGCTTTTTAATATTCATTGGAACAGCATTATTTTATTTAGCAATCTCAAAAATTCCTCTAGCTGATGCATTAAGCCTATTATTAATTGCGCCAATAATTGTAGTTATATTTTCTTCAAGAATGCTAAGTGAAAAGATATCAATAACAAGATTGCTATGCGTAGGTCTTGGATTTATGGGAACTTTATTGGTTATACAGCCTGGTTTTGGTGAATTTAATTCAAGTTCTTTATTTGCATTAGCATCTGGTCTTTGTTATGCATTTTATATTTTATATACAAGAAAATTAAATTTTTCATCCGACCCAATTATAAGTTTAAGCTTTACTGCCATTCCTGGAGCGATTGTAATGACATTGCTTTTACCATTTTTTTGGGAAAGTAGTCCTGACTTAAGGCAAATTTTACTAATGGGATCAATTGGACCAGTGGTAATTTTAGCACATTTTATGATAATTAAGGCTTACCAATACGCAGAAGCAAGCTTATTGGCTCCATTTCACTATTTTGAAATTGTCAGCAATGTGATAATAAGCGTCTTATATTTTAGAGATATACCAAGTATAGTCGTATCAATTGGAATTATGTGCATAATAACAAGTGGTATAGCAGTAAATTTAAACTTTGAAAAAAAAGATGCTTAAGAATAATTATACTTTTTCTGTTGCCCCTATGATGGGCGTTACAACTCCAAGTGCACGTTTTATGTACAGACTAATATCCAAAAAAGCTGTTCTATTCACTGAGATGATAGCAACCCAAGCTATATACCGTGGTGACTATAATAAATTTTTAAAAAAAAATTCAATTGAAGAGCCCGTTGTTCTTCAGGTTGGCGGATCTGATAATGAATTATTAAAATTTAGTACAAATCTCGCAAATAAATATGGTTATCAAGGTGTTAACCTAAATGTTGGCTGTCCCTCAAAAAAAGTTTCTCAGGGTCGAATGGGCGCATGTTTAATGAAAGAGGCAGACATCGTAAGAGATTGCATCAAAACAATGATAAGTGAGTCATCTTCTGAGGTTTCAGTCAAATGCCGAATTGGTGTAGACGAGTTTGAATCATACAATTTTTTTAAGGAATTTATTTCAAATGTATCTGATAGTGGCTGCAATACATTCTTTGTTCATGCTCGTAAAGCATTCTTAAAAGGTTTAGACCCTAAAAAAAATAGAACTCTTCCACCATTAAAATATGACTATGTACATAGATTAAAGAGAGAAATGCCACAATTAAACATCATTATTAACGGAGGCATTCAAACTTTAGAAGAATGTCATAATCAATTAAAATCAGTTGATGGGGTCATGGTTGGTAGATCTATACAAGCAAATCCTTTTTTTCTAGAGGAAGTTGATCATCAATTTTATAACCAAAAAATGAGGTCTCTTGAAAAAAATCAAGTAATTGCAAAATATTTTGAATATGTGAAAGAAAATATTGATACAGTTTCAACTTACGAATTATTAAGCCCACTACTCGCTTTATGCTTTGGAATACCAGGGTCGAAAAAATTTAAACAAGAAGTTAATGATTTAATTCGAAACAAAGACTTAGAAAAACTTGAAAATACTTATTTAAATTTAATCGCCGCTTAAATACTTCAGTACTTAGCAAAGCTTCCATTATTAAAATCCTGAATTGCTTGCTGCACTTCTTGCCTTGTATTCATAACAAATGGCCCACCCCTTGCGATAGGTTCTTTGATTGGCCTTCCTGAAATTAATAAAAATTTAGATTTGATTTCAGATGTGACCGCTAACTTATTGCCTTTTTCCAGAAGTATAAGCTTAGAATTTTCTAAATCATTATTTTCTTCATCCCCTATCTTAATTTTTCCTTCAACTAAATAAATAAAAGAGTTGTTTTCCTCTGGAATCTCAAAATCAACAATTTTTCCTTCCTCAAGTTCAACATCAAAATATGTCGGATTTACATTATGATTAGTGACGGAGCCTTCTATATTTAAATACTCGCCTGCTATAATCTTAATACACTTTTCATTATCTTGATAACAAGGAATTTTTTCAGAGTCGATGTACAAATACTCCGGTTTATTTTTTTTTAAATCTGAAGGCATGTTAATCCAAAGTTGAAACCCATGCAGTTTTCCATTCTCCATAGCTGGCATTTCAGAATGAATTATGCCACGACCTGTTTTCATCCATTGGACATCTCCTGGAGACATTTTGCCTTGACCACCTGCGCTATCTTTATGCTCAAATTCTCCACTAAGCATGTATGTCACTGTTTCAATTCCTCTATGAGGATGAGGGGGAAAGCCCTTAATATAATCTTTTGAATTTTCAGAGCCAAATTCATCAAGCATTAAAAATGGATCAAAATAATCTATTTGACTGGTACCAATACTCCTTTTGAGTTTTACTCCTGCTCCATCTGAGGTTTCAATTGGATCAATAATTTGCTTAATATTTATTGGTTTCATAAAAATTTACTAATTAAATTATATTTGCTATTTCAGCAAACTCGTACCTTGCTCCTCTAGGATTTCCTTTAGGCTCAATTCCGTATCCTAATGTGCACAAGAAATTACTTCGTAATGAAGTATCTTTAAAAAACTCATTATCAACTCCCTTATTATCGAATCCACTCATTGGACCTGCATCTAAACCAAGTGCGTTAACTGCTTTTAAAAAATACCCAGCTTGTAAACTACTATTTCTGAACGCAGTGGTATAAGCTAATTCTTCGTTATTTTCGAAAAAAATCTTAGCATCTGTAGCTTTAAAGTTTCGGGGAAGATCATTAAAAAACTTAGTATCCATAGCAATTATTACAGTGATTGGAGCTTTTTTTACTTTTTCTTTATTTGAATCTATTAAAAAAGGACCAACTCTATCTTTAGCCTCTTTTGATTTTAAAAATACAAGCCTTAATGGACTACAATTGAATGAGGTGGCGCTCCATTTGGTCAGTTCGTACAACTCATGCAAAATATTGTCATCAACTTCTTTATCAGAATAATTATATGTAGTTACAGTATCTATAAAAATTCTTTTAATTTCTTCATTCATCTTTATCTACCTCTAAAAATTTAATAACAATATCAATTCTTTCAGATTATTTTGTTAGAGTATTTCCTTAATACTATCTTCAATCATTTCTGGAGTTTTTTGTGTACCAAAACCTTTTACAAACTCACCATCTTTATTTATTAAAAATTTTGAAAAATTCCATTGAATTTCTCTGCCAGATTGATCTTCTAAAAATTTAAATAATGGAGAAGCGTTCTCACCTTTCACTTCAACTTTATCAAATAATGGAAAGGTTACGTTATATTTAGCATCACAAAATGTTTTGATTTCTTCATTTGTTCCTGACTCTTGACCACCAAACTGATTACAAGGAAAAGCTAATATTTCTAAACCTTGATCTTTATATTTTTCATACAAAGCCTGTAAACCTGTATATTGAGGAGTGAAACCACAAGCGCTAGCAACATTAACTATTAAGACCGTTTTACCTTTGAAATCTGATAAACTTATCTTTATTGAATCAATATTATTTACTTCAAAATGATGAATATTGCTGCTCATTTTATTTATCTCCTATTATATATAAATTTTATACCTAAATTAAATATAGTTTGAAATAAATAAGATCAACCAAAAAATTAGATCTTTAGTATTAATTTTCCTTTCACATGACCAGTTGCAAGGTGCTCATAAGCATCTTTAAATTGATTAAAGTCATAAACTTTTTCGATTGCTGGTTTAATTTTATTCTCCTCCACCCAGAGCCTGATCATATTCAAATCAGATGTTCTTGATCGACATATAACTATCTTTGATTTCTTTTTTGATAACACACTTTTAACTGCATCAATTGACGAATAAATTGACGGCTGAGTTGTTACATAAATTCCATTAGATGTAAGGCAGTGCTCTACTTCATTTATCGCTTTGTTTCCCTGAACATCAAAAATAACATCATACTGATCTTTAAGATTAACAAAATCATCTTTTGTATAATCAATGACTCTGTCAGGATTATAATTATTTTTTATTCGTTCTGAATTACTTGCGCTTGTGACAACAGTTATCTCACCACCAAATATTTTTGCTATCTGAGTTGCCATCGTGCCTGTTCCACCGGACGCGCCATTAATTAAGACCTTGTGACCATTTCGGATTGGAGCTAGATCTCTAAGTGAAATTAATGAAGTTAGAGCACCACACGGAAGAGCTGAGGCTTCAGACAATGAAATGCTATTTGGAGCAAGTGCAATGGCTTTCTCAGATATACATACCATCTCTGCAGCTGAACCATTATTAAGGAGTGGTTGTGCCCAACCATATACTGTATCCCCAACTTTAAAGCCGCTAACTCTACTACCTGTTTCTGTAATGACTCCAGCAAAATCACTTCCGGTAATCCTAGGAAACTTTAACAGGTCACTCATAGGCCTAAATCCTCCCCTTCTAGCTTTTGCATCAACAGGATTTAATGATATTGAGTCTACTTTAATTAAAACTTCATTAGACTTAGGCCTGGGAATAGGAACATCTTGTATTTCCAAGACTTCTGGTCCGCCATAAGTATTATAAACAACTGCTTTCATTAATAAAAAATTTAATTAATAATTAAATATATGATTCATAATCAAATATGTCCATGGTGTAATCAATCAATTCAACCAATTGATGTTCACGGTCACTCTCAATGCCCAAACTGTAAAATAAATATTGATCCATGTTGCTCAGGTGAAAATAGTCAGTGCGAACCAAATCACAAACAAGAGAATAACTAGTTCTTACCCAAGTTAATGGTTTGACCATGTATCATTGTAATAAATGATTTAGCATCCATAGATCGCAACTCTAACTCTTCTTCAAGTTTTAACGGAGGCTCATCAACAGGTTCATCAGTTAATATAAATGTGCCCCAATGCATTCCAATTGCTTTTTCAGCTTTCAAATCAATGAAGGCTTGAACAGCCTCATTAGGATTCATATGAGAAAACTGCATGAACCATCTAGGGGCATATGCTCCAATTGGAATAAGTGCTAAATCAACAGGGCCGAGTTTTTTAAATGTTTCTTTGAAGTCATCGCTATATCCTGTATCTCCCAAATGAATTAATGAATGATGATTATTTTTGATATGCCATCCACCCCATAACGTTTGATTTCGGTCAAATAAAGTTCTTGAAGACCAATGCTGTACAGGCGTAAAGGTTATTTTTGTATCATTAATAATATGGCTTTCCCACCAGTCCAATTCAATTACGTTATTTATTGATTTATCCAAAAACCACTTCTTTAAGCCCAATGGAACAAGAAACAGTGCATCAGGGTTATTTTTAGCAATCCACTTTACTGTTTTCAAATCAAGGTGATCGTAGTGATTATGAGAAATAGTTACAAAATCAATCCTAGGCAATTCTTCAAACTTCATTGCTGGTCTTGTATATCGTTGAGGTCCAGCAAAATTAATTGGTGACGCTCTATTAGTAAGATGAGGGTCAGTTAGAATATTAAGTTCCTTATTTTGATATAGAAAAGAAGCATGGCCAATCCAAGTAATAGAAAATGATTTATCTTGATTGATTAAATTTAAATCTGGATCAACCATCTCAAAATCAATTGGAATAGCTTTGGTTTCTTTTTTTCCTGTCATCCATTTCCAGAGTTCTTTCAATTTTTTATTGTTCGCGGTACCATTTGTATTTACAAATGTTCCGTTTTCTAAGTGATGCTCTGGATTTCTTTTAGTATTTTCTGTCATAGTCATAACTATTGTTAATAAGATAAGTATAAATGAAAAAAAAAGAATTTTACCGAATCTATATGAATTGTGCATTCATAAGTTTTAACATTTTTTTTGCGCTGGAACTATGAGGAACTATTGTTAATAACTTTTCATAAGTTTGAATAGATTCATAAAAGTTATTTAATTTAAATTGTATCTGACCTAAGCCATCTAAGGCT
>JAQWTH010000040.1 GCA_029242795.1 Candidatus Pelagibacterales bacterium
AAGAATAAAGCCTACTATAAATACAATTTCCATAGACTGAATATATTGATGCTGGAATTCTGGATTCATTTTTTTCCTTTAGTGGGAGACTTCTGTTGCCCGGTGCCTCCCAAACCGCGCTTGCCTAAGTAAACTTAAGCAGCGAGTGCTACTTTATTGTTAGCATTTGTAAATTAGCCCGATAACGGCGGTACAATGCCGTGGAAAAAACTTGCTTTTAAACATCCGTCGATCCTATATCACCCCCATAAATGGTGGAGGTGCCGGGTACCGCCCCCGGGTCCGTAATGGGTATTACACAAGTCGTTTATCCCAATAGCTGAGGATATCCCCAGCAATTTCAATATAGTTTGTAAATCTATCTTTTTAAAGAACATATTAATTATATAGTGATGTTTTAACTCATGATTCATAAATGGCTGTAAATAAAGATCAACTTTCTGAAATAGAAGAGCTGAGAAATTCAAAATCTGAAACTTTAAGGTCAACTGTCCCCGAATTAGAAAATATTCTATATCAGCCTTTCGAAGTTCTTGACCATGGTTTCGTAAGAGTGATTGATTACATGGGTGATGATTCTGCAATAGTTCAATCTGCAAGAGTGTCATACGGAAAGGGAACGAAACAAATTTCAAATGACAAAGGCTTAATAAAATATTTGATGAGACACAGGCACTCAACCCCATTTGAGATGTGTGAAATAAAATTTCATATCAAGCTTCCCATCTTTATTGCTCGTCAATGGATTAGACACAGAACGGCTAATGTAAATGAATATTCAGCTCGATATTCAATTTTAGATAAAGAATTTTATATTCCATCCATGGAAAATGTTGCAGCTCAATCAACAATAAACAATCAGGGAAGAGGAGAAGTTTTATCAAGTGATGAGGCAGCTGAAGTAATATCAATACTTAAAAAAGATGCTGAACAAACATACGCAAACTATGAAACACTATTGAACGAAAATCCTAACGGTGAGTCAATTGATTCCAGTAAACCGGGTGTTGCAAGAGAACTTGCTCGAATGAATTTGACATTAAACACCTATACACAGTGGTATTGGAAAATTGATTTGAACAACTTACTCCATTTTCTTGCTTTGCGAGCAGATGCGCATGCTCAGTATGAAATTAGAGTATATGCGGATATCATGATGGATATTGTAAAAAAGTGGGTACCGATTGCAGCTGATGCTTTTGAAGATTATCGCATAGGGGGTGCTGAAGTTTCAGCAAAAGAGATTAACCTTTTAAAAAAATTATTAAAAGGTGAAAAGGTATCATTTGAAGACGAAGGTATTTCAAAACGAGAATGGTCAGAGCTCCAGAAAAAATTTGATCTTAAGTAGTTTCTGATAATTTATTTAGTTTAATTTTCTTTAATATATCTTCAGCCATTTCAATAAACATCTGACTTACTTTATGTTCAGGAAATAAATCAGTGAGAGGATGACCTTTTTCACACTGTTCCATTAGCAAAGGATCATGGGGAATTTTTGCGAGCAGTTCATAGTCATATTTTTCTGCAATTGCTTCTGTCTTGCCCTCGCCATAAAGTTGATATTCTTTTCCAGTATCTGGAGCAACGAAATAGCTCATATTTTCTATAATTCCATAAATAGGAACATTTGTTTTTTCAAACATTTTTAATCCTCTAACAACGTCTATTAGCGCTATGTCTTGAGGCGTTGAAACTAAAACACTTCCTGTTAATTTTAATTTTTGAGTTAAGGTCAATTGCACATCACCTGTTCCTGGAGGCATATCAATGATCATAATATCTGCCTCTCCCCAGTTTACTTTTTCTATCATTTCATTAATAGCTTTCATGACCATTAGTCCACGCCAGATTATTGGGTTTTCATCATTTACCATGTAGCCCATAGACATTGTTGAGAGGCCAAATTTTTTAATAGTTTCAATTTTTTTACCATCGGACTCTGGCTTATCTTTTGATCCAATCATTTTTGGAAGCGATGGACCATAAATATCTGCATCAAGTAAACAAACTTTCAATCCAATATGTTTGAATGCTGAAGCAAGATTTACAGATACAGTTGATTTTCCAACACCTCCTTTTGCAGAAGATACTGCAATAATATATTTTATTTTTGATGTACCGATACTCTCAGGTTGAGGTTGCTCTAGTTCACTACCGATTGATGTATCGTCATCACTGTCTTCATAATTCTTTTTATGATATGTGGTAACTATATTTATTTTAGTTACACCTGGGATTTCATTTATAGCTTTTTTTGAATCCTCAAAGATTTTTTCATTTTTCTTTTGATCAATTTCACTAAACTCTAAAACACAACTAACCTTACCTTCTTCAGTAGTAATATCTTTAACTAATCCTAGAGAAACGATGTTTTGTTCAGAATCATGGTCCATTACTTGACCTAATGCATGTAATACCTTATTTTCTAGTGTTTCAGCCATATTTTGGTTGTTGCAATTGTCTTATTAATAACAATATAACATATAGTATAAACATAAAGTTAGTTGTTTTTATAGCAGTTTGAAATATATATTAAAAAAAAGAGTTTCATATTAGATGTCTTGGTCAAATAACAACAATAACAATCCTTGGGGATCACCTGGAAGCAACGGTGGTGGCTCAGGTCCGAACATTGATCAAGTTATTAGAGATGCTCAAAATAAAATGAAAAAATTTCTTCCAGGCTCTTTTTTTGGAAAACTTGGACCCTTATTCATTTTAATTGTTTTACTTTTAATCTGGTTGGGAAGTGGGTTCTATAGAGTGTTGCCTGATGAGCAAGGTGTAGTTTTACAATTTGGTAAATTCACTAAAACAACTCAACCTGGTTTGAACTATCATCTGCCTTATCCAATTGAAAGAGTGTTTACTCCTAAAGTCACTAAGATTAATCGAGTTGACATTGGCTACCGTCAAAGTCCAGACAGTCGAGTAACAGCAATAAGAGATGTGGTTGAAGAAAGTCTGATGCTGACAGGTGATGAAAATATTGTAGATATCGATTACTCAGTATTTTGGTTCATTAAAGACGCCGGTGAGTTCTTATTTAATATTCAGGACCCTGAGCAAACAATTAAAAGTGCAGCTGAAACTGCAATGAGAGAAGTTATTGGTCAGGGAGCTATTCAGTCAATTTTAACTGAAGGTAGAACTGACATCGAAAGAAAAACCAGTATTTTAATCCAACAAATACTAGATGACTACCAAGCAGGTATTACAGTCACTCAAGTTCAAACTCAAAAAGCCGACCCCCCATCACAGGTTATTGATGCATTTAGAGATGTACAAGCCGCACGAGCAGATTTAGAAAGGCAAAGAAACGAAGCTGAAGCTTACGCAAATGACATAATTCCAAGAGCTAGAGGTGAAGCTGAACAAATTTTACAGCAAGCCGAAGGGTATAAGCAAAAAGTTATAGCAGATAGTGAGGGTAAAGCTTCAAGATTTCTCGCAATTCAGTCAGAGTTTGCAAAAGCACCATTTGTAACTAAACAAAGAATTTTCTATGAAACTATGGAAGAAGTATTTTCAGATATGGATAAAGTCATTATTGATAAAGCTGGTGATTCTGTAGTTCCTTATTTGCCTCTACCAGAACTAAAAAAGAAGGGCCAACAATAGAATGAAAGCTTCTAGAATATCTTTAATAATAATTGGCCTTCTTGGAGTAATCGCTTATTTAAGTATTTTTACTGTTTTTGAAATCAAAAATGCAATTGTGTTGCAGTTTGGTGACCCAAAGCGTGTAATTATGGAGCCAGGTCTTAATTTTAAAATCCCATTTGTTCAAAATGTTGTTTTTATTGATAATCGTATTTTAGATATTGATGCTCCACCCGCTGAAGTAATTGCATCAGATCAAAAAAGATTAATCGTTGATGCTTATGTAAAATTTAAAATTATAGACGTTCTAGACTTCTATAAAACACTTGGAAATGAAAATGTAGCTCGTTCAAGAATTTCTGCGATTGTAAATTCTAGAATTAGAAGTGTATTAGGTGAAAGACCATTGGCTGCAGTTCTATCTGAAGATAGGGCAAATTTAATGAAGGAAATTACAGCTTTAGTTGAAACTGAAGTCAATGCTTTTGGTATCTCAATTGTGGATGTGAGGATTAAGAGAGCTGACCTTCCTGAGGCAAACAGTGAAGCAATCTTTAGAAGGATGCAAACTGAAAGAGAGAGGGAAGCGAAGGAATTTAGAGCACAGGGTGCTGAGATTGCTCAACGAATTAGATCCACAGCTGACAAAGATGTAACCATTATAAAATCACAAGCTGAAAAAAAAGCTAATATAATTAGAGGTGAAGGCGATGGTGAAGCAAATAGAGTATTTGCTGAAGCATTTAATACTGATCCAGAATTCTTTGCTTTCTTCAGAGCTATGCAAGCTTATGTAGAAGGTTTACAGAACTCAGATACAACAATGATTTTATCACCTGATAGTGAGTTCTTTAAATACTTTGCTAACCCTGATGCATCTGCGTTTATGGAGAATTCTCAAAACTAACAATCATGATTAGTACTTTGATAACTGCTTTTGGGCTGTTTTTAATTATTGAGGGACTTCTTTATGCCTTATTTCCAAATACAATGAAATCAATGATTGGTAAGATGTTAAATTCCTCTAATGAAACTCTTAAATGGACAGGAATTATCTCTGCGGTTATTGGTTTAATAATAATTTGGTTAGTTAAGGAATAAATCTCATGAATTTATTACAAAATATTTGTGTTTATATAATTGTTCTTATTTCAACAGTACAAACATCTCATAGCTTCACTGGACCAAATTCATTTTCTGATCTTGCAGAAAAACTATCACCTTCAGTAGTGAATATTTCAACTACAGCAACTGTGAAAACAAATCAGAATGCACAACCATCTTTGGAAGATTTTTTTAATTTTCCATTTAACATTCCAAGACAGCAGCAGCCTTCAGAAAGAACAGTCCAATCTCTTGGATCAGGTTTTGTTATATCAGAAGATGGATATATCGTTACAAACAATCATGTAGTTGAAAATGCAACTGATATTACTGCAACATTCACAGACGGTCTAAAGCTTGAAGCGGTCCTGATTGCTACTGATAAAGAAACAGACTTGGCTTTACTTAAAGTTGAGCCTGAAAAAAGATTACAAGCACTAAGCTTTGGAGACTCTGATAGTGCCAAGGTTGGTAATTGGGTTATGGCAATAGGAAATCCTTATGGACTAGGAGGTACTGTTACAGCTGGAATTGTATCGGCAAGAGGAAGAATGCTTGGTGGAAGATATGACAACTTTATTCAAACTGATGCATCTATCAATAGAGGAAATTCTGGAGGTCCATTATTTGATTTAGATGGCAATGTAATAGGCGTTAATACGGCAATTATATCTCCAAGTGGTGGATCAATAGGCATTGGTTTTGCAATTCCATCAAACCTTGTAAAAAATATAATTGATCAATTGCAAACTAATGGTGAAATTGAGCGCGCATGGCTAGGGGTAAGGATACAGGAAGTCTCTGATGAAATTGCTCAAAGTGTTGGATTAAGGAAATCATATGGAGCATTAGTGCAGGGATTAACTCCTGATAGCCCGGCCTTGAAAGATGGTATTCAGGAGGGAGATATTATTATTGAGTTTAATGGCCAAGAGGTTGAATCAGTAAAAACTCTTCCAAGACTTGTAGCTGGTGCTGAAATTGGTCGCCCAGCCAAAGTTCTGGTTTGGCGCAATGAAAGAGAAGTGATGCTGAATGTTAATTTAGGCAAACAACCTAGTTTAGATGAGTTAGCGGCGATAGAAAGTAATGATAACAGTGTATTAATAAAAGAATTAGGCATTAAAGTGAGAAAATTATCCAATGAAGATAAGTCAAGTTTAAAATTAGCCCCCGCTCTGGAGGGAGTAATAATAACCGAATTAAACCAAGACTCTTTTCTATTAAGGCAAAATATCTCACCCGATGATATAATTATTGAAATTCAAAATAGACCTGTAAAAAGTGGATCTGATGTTTTATCGATAATTAAAGATGTAGTCGCTGATGGTAAAGAAAATGTATTGATAGTCTTTTATGGTGGACCTAATACAAGAAAGTATATTGGGGCAAAGCTATCTTTAGATTAAAAAAACCTTTTAAATGAACAAAAAAAAAGCGCTTGTAATCTTTGGTCCTACAGCAAGCGGAAAGTCTTCAAAAGCAATTCAAATTGCTAAAAAATATAATTCTACAATAATAAATGCTGACAGTATTCAAGTATACAAGGAATTAAGACTGATTACTTCACGTCCTTCAATTGAAGATGAAAAAAACTTTGATCATAAGTTATATGGATTTCTTCGTGGTAATCAAAACTGTACAGTTTCTATGTGGTTAGAATTAATAAAAAAAGAAATCAAATCATCTTTTGATAATAATAAGCTGCCAATAATAGTAGGTGGGACAGGAATGTATTTGAAAAGTCTTATTGATGGAATATCGATGATTCCAAGTATACCTACTAGCGTAAAAGAAAAGACTAATAAAAAAGTGAAAGAAAAAGGACTAAGGTATATTTATGAGATCTTATTGAATGAAAATGCTAGTCTTAAAATAAACCCAAATGACACTCAAAGAATTCAACGAGCGTATAATGTTTTTGTGAGTACAGGCAGGATGATTGAAGAATGGAATTTAAAAAATAAAAAAGTAATTGAGGAATTGGAATTTGATATATTTATACAAGATTATGACAGATCAGAAATTTATAATAATAGTGAAATCAGGTTTGATAAAATGTTAGAGAGCGGAGGTATTGATGAAGTAAAGAAAATGCTTGAAATGAATTATGATCCAAACTTATCTATTATGAAAGCAATCGGAGTAAGAGAAATATCTAAATACCTAAATAAAGAAATTTCACTCTTAGATGCATCAAATTTAGCAAAACAAAAAACAAGAAATTATATCAAAAGGCAAATTACTTGGATTAAAGGTAATAATATTTTAAAAAATTGTAATATTGAGAAATATTTATAAAGTATTGATATAATTTACTTTCCACATATTAATAATTATTTGACATTTCTAATAAATACTCATAAATAAGCCATCTTAATTGAGAGGTAAATATGGTTAATATTCAATTATCAGGTGCTGAGATGGTTTTAAAAGCTTTTGAAGACCACGGTGTGGATACAATATTTGGCTATCCAGGTGGAGCAGTTCTGCCCATATATGATGAGCTCGCAAAAAGGGCAACATCAAAGGATAATAAACCAATGAGGCACTTCTTAGTGCGTCATGAACAAGGTGCATCACACGCCGCTGAGGGGTATGCCAGATCTTCTGGTAAGGTTGGAGTTTTGTTAGTTACATCAGGCCCTGGTGTGACAAATGCTGTTACTGGTTTAACGGATGCACTAATGGATTCTATTCCATTAGTTTGTATAAGTGGTCAGGTTCCAAGTCACTTAATTGGAACGGATGCTTTTCAAGAATGTGACACAGTAGGAATCACGAGGCCATGCACAAAACATAATTGGCTAGTTAAAGATATTAATGACTTATCAAGAATACTTCATGAGGCATTCTACGTTGCATCAAATGGAAGACCAGGCCCAGTCTTAGTCGATATTCCGAAAGATATACAGTTTCAAACAGGTACTTATATTGGTCCTGAGACAATTAAACATAAGTCATATCGACCAAAGCTTAAGGCAAGCATTGATACAATTGATGAGGCTTTGCAATTAATTTCGTCAGCTGAAAAACCTGTTTTTTATACAGGAGGAGGCGTTATAAATTCTGGAAATGCTGCCGTTCAATTATTAAGAGAGTTCGTGCGACTTACTGGATTTCCTATTACATCTACTCTTCAAGGACTGGGAGCATTTCCAGGTGATGATAATCAGTTTGTTGGAATGCTTGGAATGCATGGAACATATGAAGCAAACATGACAATGAATCAATGTGACTTAATGATCAATATTGGAGCACGATTTGATGATCGAATAACTGGAAAGGTTGATGAATTTTCACCCAACTCTAAAAAGATACACATTGATATTGATCCGTCATCAATTAATAAAACAGTTAATGTAGATATTCCGATAATTGGCGACGTTGCCCATGTATTAGAAGATGCAATTAAGCTGTGGAAGACTAAGGTATACAAAACAAATAAAGCTGAGATAAAAAATTGGTGGAGTACAATTGATCAATGGAGAAAAAGAGATTCTTTAAAATTTGATCAAGGCAAGAAGACAATCAAACCACAGTATGCAATTCAAAGACTTTATGAATTAACAAAAGATCAAGATACTTTTGTTACAACCGAAGTTGGACAGCATCAAATGTGGGCTGCGCAGCATTATAAATTTTTGAAACCTAATAGGTGGATTACTTCTGGTGGTCTTGGAACTATGGGATTTGGTTTTCCTGCTGCTTTAGGCGTTCAAGTAGCATATCCTGAAAAGCTTGTGATTGATATAGCTGGTGAAGCATCGATACTGATGTGCATTCAAGAAATGTCCACAGCTATTCAACACAAATTACCTGTAAAGATATTTATCATAAACAACCAGTACATGGGAATGGTCCGTCAATGGCAAGAGCTACTTCATGATAAGAGGTACTCTCATAGTTATACAGACTCGTTGCCTGATTTTGTAAAGTTAGCTGAGGCATATGGTGCAAAAGGAATAAGAGTTGAAGACCCTAAAGATTTAGATAAATCAATAAAAGAAATGATTGATTATGATGGTCCTGTAATATTTGATTGTGTTGTTGATCAAAACGAAAATGTTTATCCGATGATTCCTTCGGGCAAGTCTCATAGCGATATGCTGCTTGGAGATGAAACTGAGAAAAGTGAAATTTCCGATGAGGGAAAGGTTCTAGTTTAATGGATGATGATGTAACAAAGAATACTGTATCAGTTCTCGTTGACAATGAGCCAGGAGTATTAGCTCGTGTTATTGGGCTTATTTCTGGAAGAGGCTATAACATTGACAGTCTTACTGTTGCCGAAGTGGATGCAGAAAAACATATTTCAAGAATTACAATTGTTACTCCTGGAAGTGAGGAAACGGTTAATAAGCTAATTTCACAACTTGAAAAATTAGTACCAGTTAGCAGGGCTGTGAATGTTACTTTTGAAAAAAAGGGCATTGAAAGAGAAATGGCATTGGTTAAGATACTTGCAACTGGTGAAAAAAGAGTTGAATCTATGAGGTTATCTGAAGTGTTTAGAGCAAAAATTATTGATACTACACACGACTCTTTTGTTTTTGAATTAAATGGATCTCCTCATAAAATTGATGCGTTTATTAATTTAATGAAACCTTTAGGGCTATCAGAGGTTTCTCGAACTGGTGTTGTTGCAATTGCACGTGGCACCGAAAAAATGTAAGGAAAAAATATGAAAGTATATTATGAAAAAGACTCTGACCTAGACTTAATTAAGTCAAAAAAGATTGCAATATTTGGTTATGGTAGTCAAGGGCACGCTCATGCTTTGAATTTAAAAGATTCAGGGGTTAAGGATCTAGCGATTGCTTTAAGAGAAGGTTCATCTAGTTCAGAAAAAGCTAAGGCTGAAGGTTTTTCTGTAATGGGATTATCAGATGCCGCTGAATGGGCCGATGTTATAATGATGCTTGTTCCCGATGAACTTCAAGCTGATGTTTATCAAAATCACATTGAGCAACGTGTTAAAAAAGGTGCAGCTTTAGCTTTTGCTCATGGTCTAAATGTTCATTTTAAGTTAATTGAACCTAGAGAAGATCTTGATGTATTCATGATTGCGCCTAAGGGTCCAGGACATACGGTGAGATCGGAATTTAAAAGAGGTGGAGGAGTTCCATGTTTGGTTGCTATCGATAAAGATAAATCTGGAGGTGCTTTACCTATTGCTCTCTCGTATGCTTCTGCAATTGGAGGTGGAAAAGCAGGCACAATTGAAACAACATTTAAAGATGAATGTGAAACAGATCTTTTTGGGGAACAATCTGTTTTATGTGGCGGTGTTGTAGAATTGATAAGAAATGGTTTTGAAACATTAACTGAAGCAGGTTACCCACCTGAGATGGCATATTTTGAGTGTCTTCATGAGGTTAAACTTATTGTTGATTTGATCTATGAAGGTGGTATTGCAAATATGAATTATTCAATTTCAAATACTGCAGAATATGGTGAATATGTATCAGGTCCAGTAGTTGTTGATAGCGAGACAAAGACTAAAATGAAAAGTGTTTTAGCAAAAATCCAATCAGGAGAATTTACTCGTGAATGGATTGATGAGTATAAAAGTGGTGCTAAAAATTTTGAGGCAATGAGAAAAAAAATTAATGATCACCCAATTGAAGAAGTTGGGCTTAAATTAAGATCTATGATGCCTTGGATATCTAAGAATAAGCTTGTAGATAAAACTAAGAATTAGCTTTAAATAGCAATACTTTAATAGTTTTTAAGCCAATTTATTGGCTTAAAACACTAACATATTGATTTATATTAAAAATAAATATAAATATATCATGATTAACGTTATTGAACGCACTATGAAAAAGTTGGTTAGAAATACTAAAAGATCTAAATATTCAGATACCGTTGGTGCGCCTTTATCCCAAATCTTATTGCTGTTAAATCTGCTTAGCAGCCCCTGGGCGAAATAATTTCAGCTGCAGGGGATACTTAATTTTAACACATTTAATAAGTAATAAGAGGAATTATTGGAAATGACACAAGATACAAAAAATATAAAGATTTTTGACACGACTATGAGAGATGGAGAACAGTCTCCCGGTGCGTCGATGAACATTGAAGAAAAAATTAAAATTGCTCAGGCTTTAGAGGCTCTTGGAGTTGATATTATTGAAGCAGGTTTTCCCGCAGCATCAAAAGGTGATTTTAATGCTGTAAAGGAAATCTCTTCAATTATAAAAAAATCACAAGTATGTGCTTTGAGTAGGGCATCTCAAAATGATATTCAATCAGCAGCGGACGCTTTAAAGAATGCTGTTCAACCGAGAATTCACACATTTATTTCGACAAGTGAATTGCACATGAAGCATAAATTACAACTAGACCCGGATCAGGTATATCAAAAGGTAATTGATAGTGTTTCATTCGCAAGAAATTTATGTGATGATGTTGAATGGTCATGTGAAGATGGTACTCGTACTAATTTAGACTTCATGTGTAAAACTGTTGAAGCAGCAATTAAAAATGGGGCTTCAACAATAAATATTCCAGATACAGTAGGCTACTCAGTTCCTGAAGAGTTTACACATATTATATCACATCTAATAAATAATGTTTCTAATATCGATAAAGTAACATTATCTACTCATTGTCATAATGATTTAGGTCTAGCAGTTGCAAATTCTCTTGCAGGAGTAAAGGCAGGAGCGAGACAAATCGAGTGTACTATAAATGGTTTAGGCGAGAGAGCTGGTAATGCTGCCTTGGAAGAAGTTGTCATGGCTATCCGTACTCGAAATGATTTAATGCCATTTGAAACAAATATCAAAACTGAGCAATTAAGTAAGACATCAAAATTAGTATCTACTGTTACTGGTTTTCCTGTACAATTTAATAAAGCAATTGTTGGTAAAAATGCTTTTGCTCATGAAGCAGGCATTCATCAAGATGGAATGTTAAAAAATGCAAAAACATATGAGATTATGACTCCAGAAAGTGTGGGAGTTTCAGAATCTAATTTAGTTATGGGAAAACACTCTGGAAGACACGCATTCAAGCAAAAGGTAATTGAGCTTGGTTATAATGTTGGTGATAATGCTATCGAGGAAGCATTTGAAAACTTCAAATCTTTAGCTGATAAGAAAAAAAACTTATATGACGAGGATATTGCTGCAATTATTGAAGATCAAGCAATTAGAGTAAATGACAATATCACGCTTATCGATCTTCAGGTAATAGCAGGTACAAAGGGACCACAAAAGGCAACTATTTCATTAGAAATTTTTGGAGATACAAAAGAAATATCTTCTACTGGCGATGGGCCTGTAGATGCAATATTTAATGGACTAAGTGAATTAATACCTCATTCCGCAAAGCTTTTACTTTATCAAGTACATGCTGTTACAGAAGGTACAGATGCGCAAGCCGAAGTTTCTGTAAGATTATCTGAAAAAGGCAAGTCAGTCGTTGGTCAAGGCTCTCATACAGATACTTTAGTCGCCTCTGCAAAAGCATATATCAATGCGCTTAATAAACTAATCGTTAAAAGGGAAAAAACTGAACCAAAACAAATGTCGGTAACGTTATAATTAAATGGAAGGAATAACATGTTTAATAATCTAATTGGTATGTGGTCATCTGATATGGCCATTGATCTCGGAACTGCAAATACACTTGTTTATGTAAAGGGAAGAGGGGTGGTATTAAATGAGCCATCTGTTGTGGCAGTCCTTAATGAAATGGGAAAAAGTCGTGTTATTGCTGTTGGAGAAGAAGCTAAGAGCATGTTAGGAAAAACACCAGGTCATATTCAAGCTATTAGACCAATGAAAGATGGAGTAATTGCTGATTTCGTTGTTACTGAAGAGATGATTAAGCATTTTATAAGAAAAGTTCATAACAGAAAAACTTTTGCTAACCCGCGAATTATTATTTGTGTTCCAACGGGCTCTACGCCAGTGGAACGAAGAGCTATTCATGATTCTGCATTAGCCGCGGGAGCAAGAAAAGTTTCATTAATTGAAGAACCAATGGCTGCAGCCATTGGTGCGGGCTTGCCTGTAAACGAGCCTAGAGGCTCAATGATTGTTGATATTGGAGGTGGAACCAGTGAGATTGCTGTTATTTCACTTGGTGGTATTGTCTATTCTCGTTCCGTTAGAGTTGGAGGTGATATTTTTGATACTTCGATCATTCAGTACATGAGAAAGAGATATAACCTTCTAATTGGAGAAACATCTGCTGAAAGTATCAAAAAAGAAATCGGAGTTGCGATATCTCCAAAGGGTGGAGATGGCAAATCTTTAGACATAAAAGGCCGTGATCTAGCTTCTGGTATTCCAAAAGAGATTGAAATGACCCAAACTCAAGTCGCAGAAGCTTTATCTGAACCTATTCAGACAATAATTGATGCAGTTAAAGCTGCTCTAGAAGAGACACCTCCTGAATTAGCGGCAGATTTAGTCGATATGGGAATAGTATTGACTGGTGGCGGAGCACTTTTAGAGAAAATGGATGATGCTTTAAGAGATGCTACAGGTCTGCCTGTTACAATTGCTGATGAACCATTGTCATGTGTTGCTATTGGTAGTGGAAAAGCCCTAGAGTCTGAAAGTTCGTTTTTACCAATTCTTTCATCAGCTTACTAAAATTTGAAAAATAATTGTGAGAAACAATAGAAATACTTTTTTCTATTCATTAAGTAGTAAGTCAAGAAAACTTATTCTTATTACTTCTCTTTTAGTATTCTTTTTAATTTTAGTACTATCCAGATTTGATAAGTCGAATTTATCAAATAGTATAAGAGCTTCTTCATCTGAATTATCATTTAATTTATCATCAATTATTGCTTCACCTGTTAAGTTGATGATTGCTGGATACAATAAAATTATTGATATCAGTAGAGTGTACCAAGAAAATGAAGAGTTGAGAGAATTGCAGCTTTCAGAGTCAATTAGTTTTCAAGAAATTATTGAAATGAAATTAAAGATTGAAGAATATGAGCGACTATTAAATACATTTAATGACAATGAATTTAATTTTAAAACTGCTCGAGTGATGTCAAAAATATCAAATAATTATCTTAACTCCATTACTGTTACATCTGGCAAAATTAATGACATAAAGCCTGGTATGCCAATTCTGGGCCTAAAAGGATTAGTCGGATTTGTTGATCAAGTAAGAAAAAGTACTTCTGTTGCTATTTTATTATCAAATATTAGCAGCAGAATACCAGTCTCAATCTCTAACCATAGTTACCAAGCAATCATGATTGGCCAAGGTTTTAAAAATCCAAAAATTGTTTTCGCTAAAGATAGAGATTCGATAAGTGTGGGAGATACTATCAGTACTTCAGGTAGAGGTGGTATTTTCCCTCCATTTATTTTAATTGGCAAAGTTAGTTCTATAAATGATAACGAGATTGAAGTTGAACTATTTGAAAATATTGAAAAACTTACTCATGTAAGGATTTTAGAATATTAAATATAATGAAAACTCAAACATCTTTTATTAGTTTAAATAATTTTCAAAATTCTATATTTCATTTTTTATTTATTTTTATCCTATCATCACAAATTATCGTAACGAGTCCCTACTTAAATATATTTTATATATTAGGGGTGATGATTTTTATAAGAGCTGAATACGAGTATAATTGGAAATTGATATTATTAATCTCATTTTATGGGTTGTATCAAGATACACTTTTGGGCTTTCAATTTGGATTTTCTTCTTTATTTTTTTTATTTTTTTTCTTTTTAGGTCAAATTTCTAGTTTACTTTCAGGAACAGGCTCTTTTCTAATTAATATTTACTTTTTTGTATTTGGTATTTTTTTATTATCTATTTTAGAGGGGTTTTTTTTCTTTTTTAGCCACAGTATTATTATTGATTTTTATAAATTATTCATCAATATGATTTTGACGATTATTTTATTTTTATTCGCAAAAAGATTTTTTAATTCTTTTGTATCATTAAATGTTTAGTAAAAAAAAATATATATCTAAATCAGAAAATACTGATGCACAAATTTCGCGAAGAACTATGATTCTCTCAATTGGTGTATCTGGGGTTTTTGCAATAATGTCTTCGAGATTGGCCTATCTTCAGCTTTACAAGCATAAAGACTATAAGTCACTTTCAGATGACAATCGAATTACTCACCGATTGATCCAGCCTTCTAGAGGAATAATCTACGATACCCAAGGCAAGCCAATAGCTAAAAATATAGAAAGTTATCACGCTTCAATTATTTTGGAAGAAGTCTCTGATATAAATAAGGCATTAGAGTCTTTAAAAGCAGTCCTACCTGAAAAACAAATTAATATAGCTAAGACTATTAGAAAAATCAAAAAATCTAAAAAGTTTGTTCCTGTTCAAATAATTGAAAATTTAAGTTGGGATGAGTTCGCAAGATTAAATTCAAACTTATATCAACTAAAAGGTGTTTTTCCATCCGTGGGGTATAAACGTTTTTATCCAGAAAAAGACTCACATGCTCATTTGTTGGGATATATTTCAGATATATCTAAAGAAGAATATCTGGAAAATCCATTTTCAAAACTTAATAATGCAAAATCAGGAAAAATAGGCATCGAAAAATCTTTAGATAAAGAATTAAGAGGTCGACTTGGATCAAAAAGTATAGAGATTAATGCTTTTGGAAGAGAAATAAGAGAGTTAAAAAGAATTGAGGGCAAAGTTGGTAAAAGTGTTCAATTAACAATCGACTCTGATGTTCAGAACTTTTGTTTTGACTTGTTAAAAGGGCTTAGTGGCTCAATATCAGTTATAGATGTAAATACAGGAAATTATATTGCTTTAGCCTCCGCTCCTGCATTTGACCCTAATAAATTTGCAGATGGAATAAGTTCAAGCGATTGGCAAACTTTATTAAGTAATAAATACAAACCACTAATCAATAAGACAATTTCATCATTTTACCCGCCTGGTTCAACTATTAAGCCACTTGTAGCTTTAGCGGCTCTTGAGAGTGGCATTAGCCCAAATGAAACTTTTTCATGTAGTGGTAAGCATGAAGTTGAAGATACAAGCTTAGAGTCAGGGATTAAAATATTTCATTGTTGGAAGAAGGATGGTCATAAAGAAGTTAATATGAATAAAGCTATCAAAGTATCTTGTGATGTTTATTTTTATCATATTGCTCGAAGAGTTGGCATTAATAAGATTGCCGAAGTTTGTAGAAGATTTGGTTTTGGCGATGAAGTATTTGACTTATTTTATGAAGAACAGCCTGGAATTGTGCCTGATAAGAAGTGGAAACAGGCTACACTTGGGAAAAAATGGCTTATAGGTGAAACACTAGTGTCAGCTATTGGTCAAAGTTATTTTTTATCTACTTCATCTCAACTAAGCCTTGCTTTTGCTCAGATTGTTAATGGAGGTAAACAAATAAAACCTCATATAATTTATAGGAATGATAAAAAAGATTTAAAAATTCCAACTCTTTTAGCCGCACAAAGCCATCTTAAAATTTTAATGAAAGCTTTAGACAACGCTACAAATGAGCCAGGTGGCACATCATATAGATCAAGAATTTTAGGTGAGAATAAAATGGCGGGTAAAACAGGGACTTCTCAGGTGAGAGTAATATCTGAAAAAGAAAGAGAGGAAGGGATTATTAAGAATAAGGATTTGCCATGGAACAAAAGAGATCACGGTCTTTTTGTTGGCTACGGTCCAAGTGTTAAACCTAAGTATGCTATCTCGGTTATTATTGAGCATGGAGGCAGTGGATCAAGAGCAGCTGCACCAATAGCATCTAAGATATTTAAATTTTTATTTAGAAAAAAAATGGATATAAAACAAGAAGTGATAATCAATGTTTAACTCTTCTTTTAGCTCTGGAAATTTATCGTATTCTGAACGTTTAAAACGAATAAATTATTTTATTATTTTTTTAATCTTAGTTTTATTTAGTTTTGGCTTATTAGCTCTTTACAGTGTTGCTGAAGGAAATTTTAATTCATGGCCTAAAAATCATCTTTATAGATTTCTTGTCGGTTTATTATTGATATTTTTTTTATGTATGATTGACCTTAAATTAATTTTTAAAATTGCTTACCCTATCTTCTTTCTAAATATTTTAGCTTTAGCTTTAATACCATTAATTGGAACTGAGACATTTGGTGCTACTAGATGGATTAAAATTGGAGGAATAAGCTTACAACCCTCTGAATTTGTTAAATATACTCTTATCTTGGCGCTCGCAAAATATTATCATAGCATTCAAGATACAAATATAAATTCTCTTACAAAAATTTTAATTCCAGCAGTCTTTGTAATTGTTCCAACAGTAATTGTTTTTATCCAACCTGATTTAGGAACTGCAATAGTAATTGCATTAGGTAGCCTTTCTATATTTTGGGCAGCGGGGCTAAGTTATAGGTATTTTATATCAGGAGGCTTAATTGGTTTATTGTCTATACCAATTGCATGGCAGTTTTTAAGAGAATATCAAAAAGAGAGAGTTTTTACCTTCTTTAATCCCGAAAGAGACCCACTTGGAAATGGGTACCATATTCTTCAATCCAAAATCGCGCTTGGTTCAGGTGGTTTTTTTGGAAAAGGGTATCTTGATGGAACTCAAAGCCATCTTAATTTTTTGCCTGAGATGCACAATGATTTTATATTTACGATGTTCGGTGAGGAGTTTGGTTTTTTAGGATCAATCTTTTTAATAGTTATCTATTTAAGTATTATTTTATTATCACTTAGAATGGCTATTGGATCAAAAAGTCTTTTTTCAAAATATCTGTCAATTGGAGTTACCTTTGTTTTTTCTCTATATGTTTTAATAAATATATCCATGGTAATGGGATTAATTCCAGTTGTGGGTGTTCCCTTACCGTTCTTATCTTATGGTGGAAGTTCTACACTTGCCATCATGGGAGGATTTGGACTGTTAATGAATTGTTATATTCATCAAAGAACTAATTTAGAAAAAGGTGATTTGTTTTAAGTAATATCATTTAGTCTTTTATATGTAGATCTCGCGAGATATTACAAAAAGTTTCACATCCATTTTCAGTTACCCTAATAGATTCTGATGCTTCAACTCCCCAGTCACCAAATTGCATTACTGCAATCATATGAAAAGTGATGTTTGGCTTTAGAATAGTTTTATCTCCCTTAGAAATATTTAATGTATGTTCCCCCCAATCAGGAGGGTAACCGATTCCAATAGAATATCCGGTTCTAGATTCCTTCTTAATATTGTATTTATCTAAAATTTTCCAAAATTTTTGAGCAACATCATCTGCTGTGTTCCCTGGCTTAATTGCCGAAATACCTGAGTCTAATGCCTCATTAGTTGCATTCATGGCATCAATTTTTTTTTGTTCTGCTTTACCAAGTAAAACAGTTCGCGCCATGGGAACATGATACCGTTTGTATACTCCCGCTATTTCGATAATAGTAGCTTCACCACTTATAAATGGATCTTGCGTTGCGGTTAAATGTGAAGCAGATGTACCTTTTCCAGTTGGTAAAAGGGTTGCAATACTTGAGTATTCCCCACCATAATCTGGTGTCCCATAAAAAAGAGATTTCTGAATTTCTCCAACTGCATCACACTGTCTGACCCCAGGGTTTATAACATTGAAGGCAGTCTTCATTCCTTCCTGAGAAATTAAAGCTGCATTTTTCATTAAGTTAATTTCATTATCAGATTTAATAACTCTAATCCAATTAACCAACCTCTCTGAGTCAATTAGTTTAGCATTTGGAAGACCATCTTGTAATTTCTTATAGCAGTAGGCAGTAAAATAGTGACTGTCCATTTCAACTCCAATATTTAAGTAATCCCATTTATTTTTTTTTATTAACTCAATAAGAAAATCATAGGGATGTGACGGCCATGTATGAATATATTTTTCATCATAAACAATTATATTTTTATCCTCGATATATGATTTAATATATGCGCCGCCTGAGTCTTGGTCTCTTATAAATAATAATGGCTCATCATAATCAATATGAACTAAGGCACATTGAGCATAGTAAAATGACCACGCATCATAGCCGGTTAAGTAATTTATATTTGCAGTATCTTGAGAAATTAAAAGATCAATACCTTTTTCTTGCATCGACACTTTAGTCTTTTTTAGTCTTTCAATATATTCAGTTTTTTCAAAAACCATTTAAATTATTGATTAGGAAAATAGTCTTCCATATTTCCTTCCCTATAAACATCAGTAGTTGCACAATGAAGAGCACCTCCAAATGGATAGGCGTCTCTAAATGGAACAGGAATTACCTCAAATCCAAGTTTACTTATCTGTTCACACTGATACACTTCACTTTCTTCTACACATACGGTCTTTGGATCAACAACTAATACGTTCATACTAAGCCAAATACTAGAATAGCACAATGGAGGAGGCTCGTTATGAGCCGGCTGTGCTGCGTCAATAACTTCCCAGTCATTTCTCTCGAATATTTTCTTTTGCTCTTCTGGAAGACGTCTTGTTGGATTATTAATTATTAAGCCAGGCTTTAAAGGAGTGAATGTAGCATCAATATGAATTGGATACGGATCTCCAGGAAAGTTTAACGTATGCACTCTATGATCTTTAAAATGTCTTCTAAGCCAATTACTGCCTTTTAAATTTGTTGTAAAGCCATGCTGAACAAATAAATCTTTGCCCATTCTTAAAATATCAGCCGCATCAAATAGAATTTCTTTTTCTGTGGTTACAAACTCTCTTTTTGCAACCATGTTTAATCTCTCATCTAAAGTAATTTCGTCATTAAGATAGTTTTCTCTGTAACTATCATTTGTTAGTCTGGGTTTTGGCGCAGACTCCATTTTCATATCAGGATCTAAATCATAATATTTTTCCAGTAATGGTCTGTAGCAAAGATACTCAAACCATCTAGATCTATAAGACATTGTCGCTTCAAGCATTTCATTTCCAAGTGTTAAAATCACATCACGTGGAGGCATGCAGCCAAACATGGATCCATTTTCCCAATCAGGAGTAGAAATTTTCTGATTAAAATTTAATGGAGTAGGCCTATCAACTTTTACGCCTCTATTTTCTAATATCTTTGCAAAATTATCTAATTGTATGTTTGCTTTTAAAATAGACTCTTCACTTCGAGGACCGTGAACTCCCTGCATATCACTATCTTCGGGTATTTTAGGATCTGTAGCTGGTTCAGCAGGAGGAATACAACAGTTATCAGCTTTTCCTACTATAACGTGTCTAAGGGGATCCCATTCATTCCAAGAATTAACAATTTTTGTCATACAAATTTTATTTGAAAGTAAATTTTATTGAATTGAAACTAAATTAAAAGTAGAAGTCAAGCAATAACATCAATCTATATTTAGATAGAGAGAATTATGGCTCAAGAAAATGAGTATGAAGTTATAATTGTTGGGTATGGTCCATTAGGTCTATTATGCGGACTTCTTTTGTCAAAATTAGGTGTCAAAATCGCAATCATTGAACGAAAAAAAGATGTTAATCCACTGCCTAGATCCTCAGTAGTTGACGGACAAAGCTTACGGCTTATGAACTCAATCAGTATTTATAGTGAAATAAAAAATTTATTTAATACTCCTGAATTTCTTGACTATGCTCTCCCTGATGGAAAAATAATTCAACGCAGCATTGTAAAGGAAACTTCAGATGGATATCCAAATATATCTACTTTTTATCAGCCGGATCTAGAAGTTGCTTTAAGAAAAAAGATTTCAGAGTCAGACCTCATAGATCTCTACCTTCAACATGAACTTATATCTTTTAAAGAGAAGGAAGATAAAATTTTTATAAAGTGTAAAGATATTACTAAAAATAAATTAATTGAAATAGGGTCAAGTTATTTACTCGCTTGTGATGGTATAAATAGTTCAATTCGCAAAAAGTTAAAAATATCTTCTGAGGACCTAAAGTATAGCAAGGACTGGTTAATTGTTGATATTGATACAAAAGATAAAAGCTTAATGAATAATACTATTAGACAAATTTGTGACTTTGAAAGACCAACATCTTATACTTTTTTATCAAATAAAAGGCACAGATGGGAATTTCAATTATTGCCTGGTGAAAAGAGAGACGAAATGCTGCAAGATAAAAAAATTTTTTCTTTATTAGCAAAATATATTGATAAAAATATTTATTCAATAAACAGAAGAGATATTTATAAGTTTAAAGCCGAATGCTCACGGCATTGGTTAAAGAATAAAACAATTTTATTAGGTGGGGCGGCATATCAGCTTCCACCATTTGGATATCAGTCTTTAAACTCTGAAATTAGGGATATAAATAATTTATGTTGGAAGCTCAGTCTTGTGCTAAAGAATAAATGTAAACCCGATATCTTATTATCTTATAATGCTGAACGTGAACCCGTTGCTAAAGAAACAATATCATCATCTCTAGCAATGGGACAGTTGATTGATTCAATTGCAGTTTCATTTAAAAAAAATCTACCCTTAGAAGAGTCAGTGCCGCCTGAAGCGCGAATTCAAGCCTTTAAAGACTCTAGAAATTCTTTAGAGGATATTGAGAAGAATAAAAAAATTTTTTATGACTCAGATGTTACAAAATCTTTCAATCCATCAATGCCAAATTTTTATATGATGGTCGATAAGGAGCGAGTTTTTTTTGATGATCTATTAGGATTAAATTTTTGTGTTTTAACTGCTGGTAAATATGATTTTTCAAAAAAAATTTTTAAGTTTTTAGAAGAAATTAATGCCAAAATTTATGACACGACCAATATAGTGTGTGAAGATATATTTATGAAAGAAAGCTTTAAAAATCACTCTTTTATTATTCGCCCAGATAGAAAGATTTTTGGAGTAAGTGACAATGACAATTCGCCAGAGATCATATGTGAAGACCTAATGAGAAAATTATTCTTCATAAATCAAAGATAAAATTTTTTTTTAGAGAATCAAAATTTTCGAAATCTGCAAATTTGAGTCTTTTTTAAGTGGTTAAAATACAACATAATAGGTTAAAACTAAATTTATTGAATATTATCAATAAGATAGATATAAATAAAAATTATGTATATCTATATTTTGAGGATAAAGTTCATTTAGCACAATATATAGTGCCTTAAAAACATAACCGGAGGAAATGTTATGATTAAGAATGCAGAGAACGCGATTAAAGGGTTAACAAGCTTAGGATTAGCTTTGCTAGCTCTTGGAATTGTTGTTGGCTTATTAAGTGGTGGAAGTATACCATTTGTTGGTAATATTGCTGGCAATATAATTTCTCTAGTTGGTCAACTAGGTAATGCAGGCATTGTTGGCCTGGTGGCAGTTGGCGTAATCTTATGGTTGTTTAGAGATTAAACTATCCAATCTTCCCCTCGATTAGAGGGGAAGATAAACTTATAAAGGAGGCTATCAAATGATATCTAAGATTAAGCAAATAATGAGGGAAATCATTGATTTTGGTCTACTTTTAATTGCAATCGCGATAATATTGGAACTACTTTTTGGTCCTTCTACTCCTTTTCTTGGCCCAAATATAATTGATAATTTAGTAACATTAATTCAGGATCTTGGTGATGCGGGAGTGGTAGGATTGATTTCAATTGCAATAATTATATATCTCTGGAATAAATCATCTAAGTAATTAAATCCCAGAAAACACTAAATTTTTCTTGCGAAATCTGTCAATATAGGTGAACCTATGTCCTCAATATTAATGGAGGAAAGTAGTGAAAAAAATTAACTTAATATTTATTTCCCTTATTTTAGCTATCTCATCAACGGTAGCAATTGCTGGGGATTGGTCAAAAATTAGAATTGGTACTGAAGGTGCCTATGAGCCGTGGAACTTTACAGACTCAGCTGGCAATATTGTCGGTGCTGAAATTGATTTAGCGAATAATTTATGTGAGAGAATGAATGCTGAGTGCACATTCGTACAACAGGATTGGGATGGAATTATTCCAGCTCTTACTCAAGGAAAGTATGATGTAATTATGGCTGGAATGTCTGTTACTGACGAAAGAAAGAAAACAATTAGTTTTTCTAAGGCTTATATGACAGAACCTGCAAGATTTTTTACATTAAACAGTTCACCTCTTAGTACATTTTCTTCTGCTAAGAATCTTAATTTAGATGATGATGGGAGTGCAACAGCGGGAACAATTAGTTCTCTTAACAATGCATTAAAAGGAGCAAAGTTAGGTGTTACTGTTGCAACTATTCATGAAGATTTCGCAAATTCCTATTTGGATACAGATTTAAAAATATATCCAACACAAGACGAAATGAACCTTGACTTAGCTGCTGGGCGAATTGATGCGATGCTATGTGACGTTGGAACTGCAGAAGCATTTATGGGAACAGCTGGTGGAGCAAATGTTGTAACATTTGGGCCAAATGTATTTGGTGGACCATTAGGTGAAGGTGTTGGAGCTGGTATTAGACAGAGTGATACAGACCTGAAAGCAATGTTTGATAAAGCTATTGCTGACGCAGCTGCAGATGGAACAATTACTAAAATCTCTATGCAGTGGTTTGGTAAAGATCTCGCTCCATAATCATTACTTCTATTAATAATATAAAAACGGCTGATTTTTTTTAATTTCAGCCGTTTTTTTTATAATATAAATGCTTGAAGCAATTTCATTTGGAGACGCAGGATGGGGCGACGAAATGCTCATGGGAGCATTTTGGACCGTTGCAGTCAGTATTTCATCTATTCTCTTAGGACTTGTAATTGGAATTATTTTTGCAGGTTTTAAACTTTCATCAATAAAAGTTCTAAATTTAATTGCTGAGTTTTACACAACTGTAATTAGAGGTGTGCCTGAGTTATTAGTAATTTATCTTTTATTTTTTGGTGGTGGAAGTGCAGTCATGTATGTTGCTAAAATTTTTGGATACTTTGGTTATATAGAGCTTCAACCATTTGTAATTGGCACTTTAGCTGTTGGCGCAATATCAGGGGCATACTCCACAGAAGTAATTAGGGGTGCTGTAAATGCCATTCCTCGCTCGCAATTTGAGACTGGAAGCGCTTTAGGCTTGAAAGGCTTTAGACTATATCAAAAAATTATTTTCCCTCAGGTCGCGAGACTTGCACTGCCTGGAATAGGAAATGTGTGGCAGATCACCCTTAAAGATACGGCATTAATCAGTGTTACGGGATTAGTTGAGATTATGCGGCAATCAAGAATTGCTTCTGGTTCTACACATGAGCCATTTATATTTTATACAATCGCAATAATTTTATATTTAATCATTACGAGAGTTTCAAATGTAGCTTTTGATAAGGCAGAAATAAAATATTCTCGTGGTTTTGCTAAAAGGAAAATCTCATGAGATTTGAATTAATGTATGATTCTTTTTTTAAAATTTTAAAAGGAGTGCCTCTTACTCTTGAAGTTGTTTTTATATCAACACTTCTTGGATTTGGACTAGCTATAATTGTTGCCCTCATGAGGATATCAGATAATAAGCTTTATAGCGTGCCAGCATATTCTTTTATTTATTTAATAAGAGGGACACCATTATTACTGCAATTATATTTTGTTTATTATGGGATCAGTCAATTTAGCTTTGTAAGAGAAAGTTTTTTATGGCCAATTTTAAGGGAGCCATTTTGGTGTGGAATAATTACCCTTACAATAAGCACCGGCGCATATTCTGCTGAAATCATTAGAGGAGGTATCCAATCAGTTTCACAAGGCTATATTGAGTCTGGAAAAGCTCTTGGACTTGGAAGAGTTTCACTCTTCTTTCGAATTGTAATGCCAATTACGATTAGACAGGCCCTGCCAGCATACGGGAATGAATTAATATTAATGGTTAAGGCAAGCTCTCTTATCTCAATTGTTACCTTGATGGAAATTACTGGAATCGCCAGAACAATAATCTCGAAAACTTACGCACCTGTTGAAATATTTTTAGTTGCAGGATCGATCTATTTATTTATTAATTTTATTATTACAAGATTAGTAAAATATGCTGAAAATAGATTAAGTATCCCTAGTACTTAATTAAGTTTCTTTTCAAAACAGAATTCAGTCGTCTTGCTTATATCATAAAGCCTTCTTGTTTTGGATAATTTCTTGTAATTAAAATTTAAATACATACTGTGTGCTTCTTTAAATCTAGTATCTGACCAAAGTATAATTTTTTCAAAATTATTTTTTCTTGCAAATTTTTCAGCTTTTAATACGAGCTTTCTAGCGAGACCTTTTCTTCTCTCATTCTTAATTATATAAACTTTATGTAATTCAAGATTTCTC
>JAQWTH010000042.1 GCA_029242795.1 Candidatus Pelagibacterales bacterium
CGCGGGTTCGAGTCCCGTCACTCCCGCCACTTTATCCATTTAAAATTAGTTGAAAGATAGTATAATTTTTACATGCGCTTATTTTTTTTTATATTTTTCTTATTTATTTCAATCACGGAAGTTTTAGCCAATAGCAATTCAATACCAGGACCACGTGATTGTTTTTGGGCAAGAGGTCCGTTTAGTTCTGATCCATATATTAATGTCGCATATCCTGACTCTAATGTTTATTATTGGGCTGCAGCATTTTCTATGCCTGAAGGTTCCACTTTAGAGATTCAAGGAGAATATCCTCGTTCTCGCTATATGTCTTTTTTTAGTTACAATGAGAGAGGAAAGCCTATTGGCTCACTTACCGACTATCAAATTCAATCTGAATCTACGAACCCATTTATACCTGGCAATCAAAGATCAGATTTTAATCGCTCTTATTCAATCAATGTACTGAATGAAAGTCCATCAACAAGTCAAAACACTGATAATTATCTGTACACACCAGAGTACCGAAAACGACAACAATTGATTGTTTATAGAATATATTTGCCAGATAACAATATTGATATTACAGGAGGCGCTAAACTTCCTCAGCCTGTACTTACATTATCAAATGGAAAAAAATTAAGAGGCAAACAAACATGCGAAATTCTAAATACTAGCCAACTTCTTCAAGTTTCATTTGATGCCCTAGGGATACCACCAAACGAATATCGTAGATTGATATCTCAACCTGATAAACCAGATACATGGCCGGCTCACAATCCACCAAAGTGGTTTATTCAACTAGATCGTAAAAGCTTAATTGGAATGTATACAGGTAAAATTGATCCAAATGCACCACGTAGTGAAGGCGGATTTTATCCTAATTTAGATAATCAATACATTCGATCTATTTTAAATCGTAAGCATGGAAAGGTCTTGATTGTAAGAGGTAAGGCACCAACAGTTGCAAAAACATATTCAGGAACATCCTCAACAGAGGAATCAGATGTCCGATACTGGTCTCTTTGTTCGAACCAAAGTTTTGTAAATACAAGGGTGAATGATTGTTTATTTGATGAAGAGGTGCCGATTGACAAAAATGGATTCTATACAATTGCCATTAGTAGAGTGGAGGACCGTCCCCGTAACGCAGTGAATGAATGTGGAATAGCTTGGCTTCCTATGGCAAATGATGGAGACGGAATGTTTGATGACGATGTGACAATCATTCAATTTAGACACCTTTTACCATCAGATAATTTTGAGCATTCCATTCAAAAAGTGGAAAGACAAGATCAGCTAAGGAAGGTAATGGGGCCATATATGCCAAGAGCTAGATATTTTATGCCTAATCAAGTAGAAACTTTTTTTCCTTGTCCAAGCAAATAAAGCTACATGTATTGTAATTTTGAAATTTAATATTATTTCAATGAAATGATCTTAGCTTTAACTCTTATATACAGCCTAATTATAGGATTCATGATTTTTTTTATGAGTGTTGTAACTCCTTCGGTCTTTAAAACACTTGATGAAATAAATTCAAGAAACTTCCTAAGATTTATATTCCCGAGAATGTTTCTATATGGCTTTATATTATCGTTTGTTGCTCTTTTGTTATCTATTTATATTAGAGATCAGTTTCTCATATTAATCTCAGTCTTTGTTTCAGTCTTATTTTTAATTAATACATATATTATTACTCCAAAAATTAATTTTCATCGTGACCAGTTTAATGATGGCAAAATGGAATCTGAAAAAGTTTTTAAAAAATATCACTTAATATCTGTGATAATTTTTCTTATTCAGCTAATAAGCTCAATTAGTGTTATTATAGTGAATAATTTATAAAGGAGCGTAATAAATGAAAATTCTAAAAGTTCTAGAAAATGTGCAATTAGTTATTGCAGATATTGAAGTTTCTATGGGCAATAAAAAACAAAATGCACCAACGTTATGCGCTAAATATGAAGGTAAGGTCATACCGTTGAATTCTGCTCATGACGGAAGACCGATTTTAATGAAAATAGAAAATGCAATAGAAGAAGGTAGTTAATTATTTTTTTGCTGCTGTTTTTTTTACATCTTCAAGAAACTTTAATCTTGTTTTTTTCTCTACAAAAGGAACCGCAAAATATCTTTTATAAATAATATCTCTTATACCACAGATATGAAAAACTCCTCTTTTTAATCTTCTTATTGGCAAATTTAAAAAGAAAGTTGTAATTGCAAGTCTTGGCGAACCATAAGTGCAAAATATGATTGCTTTCTTATCTTTTAAATTACCAAGAGGATATCCATAGTTACCGACTAATTGTTTAAAGGTAAACGCCCATGGTGGCGCTAAAACTCTATCGATCCAGCCTTCTATCATTGCAGGCATTCTAAAGTTCCAGATTGGTGCAATAAGAACGATCGTATCACATGCCTCTATTCTCTTTCTATGGTTGAGAACTTCAGTATCAGGTTCTTCACCAGCAAATACTGGATTAAAATTCTCTTTATACAGATCTAATAAATCGATGTGATGACCTGAATTTTTAGCGCTTTCAATAAATGTATCTCTAATTGCCGCATTAAATGAATTATCATCATAATGGCCATAAACAATAAAGAATCTTTTCATGCTTCCTTAAGTATATTTAAGTATGTCTATTTTACTATTTGATTATGACTTACTTTGATTTTTATTATTTTCCAGATTTACCATCAAATACTTGTGGCTTATTTTTTGCTGTGTAGAAGACATATGCTGTTACAACAATTGCAGCAATTAGAAGAGCATGAGCTATTGCGGTAATACCAAAGACATAAAGACTATCAACAATATATAAAGAAAATACACCGCTCCACATAAATGCAAGTATTTGCATAATCATATGCCTAACTTTAAGGTTAGTTATATTGCTGAGTGGATTAATATTGGGGTTCATAATCAGACCCCATATATTTTTTAAGAAGTTCATAACTAATAATTAGTGGTTTTTATCATTAAATCAATGTGTGATTTGTATTTTTTTGCGATTCATCTATATTTTATGGATGATAGATAATTTCAATAACGTCTACTTTTTAATTCTCCATATGCTCTTAACTGCTTTATTTGGTGTCTTTACTTTTAGAACTTTATTTGCACCTAAGGGTATGGCTTCTGAGTTCAATATGGATAACAGCAGCGTATACATCATTCGTATTTTTGGCACATTTATAGCATCATTTTTTTTAATTGGTATTTACATGATATTTCGACCAAATGGACCTGAAGGGGCATGGGTATATTATAATCTAATCTTCATAATTGGTGTTTTAATGTTTATTTATGATCTTCTATTTTATTTAAAAAAAATAGATACAGATACAGGGGCAAAAAATTCAATTACTGATCTTGGAATTAATATATTTACACTTATATCATCTATTATTCTAATCTTAGGATTATCAGACAAAATATATATCTAATTAAAATGAAAAATATCTCAATAATTGAAACCTTCTCTGAGGGGTTCAGAGTGGGTGCTCGTAATTATTTTTTAATATTAGTAAATACGTTTCTTTACCTTATAAGCTCTATTCTTTTAGGAATTACAATCATTGGGATTTTTGCACTCCCCGCATTACTTGGAGGATATTATCATTTTTTAATCCAAACTGCTAAAGGAAAGCATCCTAAGATTGGATCAATTTATGGAAAGGGATTCAAAAATTTTGGTCCACTATTATTTGCAGCGATTATTAGTTGTATGGGTATTATTTTGGGTCTTATTTTATTTTTGATTCCTGGCATATATTTAATCATCGCATGGTCTTTTATTTTTTATTTAATTGTTGATCAAAATTTAAATGTTAGAGAGGCATTTTCTAAATCAAGAGAACTCATTCATTCTGTTGGATGGTGGAAAACATCTGTTGTACTTGGACTAACTCACCTAATTTATATCATGTTTGAAGTGTTTGCTTTTATTCCAAGTGTAGGTATTTATATTTATTTAATAGGGCCTATCCTAATCTACCCATTAGTCTCAATGGTTTATGTTGTCTATTTTGTAAAAGTAATAAGTTTGAACAGCGAACAATAAATTTTAACTTATTTCGCTTAAAGTGAGTCCCCTAAGATTAGCAGGAACAGCAATATCCATCATTTTGGGATTTGCCAGATTTAAATTATTCATTATTTCAGCATATTCATCTGCATTATTCACTTGAAGTCTTGGGTTATTTTTTTTCTCGTCTCCAATTGTTGAAGATAGTTTTTGATTATAATCATGCGCAGGATAAACAATAGTTTCTTCTGGTAGTCTTAAGACACGGTTAAATAGAGAGTTATAGGCATCGTGAGCACTTCCATTTTGAAAATCTGTTCGACCTGTGCCATTAATTAAAAGAGTGTCACCAGTGAATATTCTATCCTTCATTATGAAGCAATATGAGTCATCGGTATGACCGGGAGTATAGATTGCTTTTAGTTCAATATTTTCAATATTAACTGTTTCTTCATCTTTAACTTTCAGATCGATAACTTCAGATTTTGAATTTTCACCCATTATTTTAGCGCAACCTGTTCTTTTGCTTAGTTCGCTTAATGCTGTTATATGATCAGCATGAATATGAGTATCAATTACTTTTACAAGTCTTAATTCTAACTTTTCTAAAATTTTAATATAATGATCCGAATGCTCTATTACTGGATCGATAATTAATGCTTCCCGTCCTTTGCCACTTGAAATGATGTAAGTATATGTAGATGATTTATCGTCAAATAATTGTTCAAAAATCATTTCTAAAGACTACTTAATATTCGATAAATTAAAACAATTATTCAATTGATAAGAGCGGTTATTTGATATTCTGGATATTTAAGTATTATATTCCATAAAAATACCAAAAAAATACTTAATTTTAATTTCTAATATTGAACTTGAATACTTTAAATAAATAAACTTGTAGATTACAATAATTCTAAACAACAAGAGGAGTTAGAATATGTTAAAAATAAATAGTATGTGCCCTGATTTTGAAGCAAAGACTTCTGAGGGCGACATATCCTTTCACGAATGGCTTGGCGACAGTTGGGGAGTATTATTTTCTCATCCAAAAGATTTTACACCTGTTTGTACAACTGAACTTGGTTCATTAGCTCATATGAAAAGAGATTTTGATGCAAGAAATGTAAAAGTTATTGGTTTAAGTGTTGATGGAGTTGAAGATCATAAAAATTGGCTAAATGATATTGAAGATGTATCAGGTATTAAGCCT
>JAQWTH010000001.1 GCA_029242795.1 Candidatus Pelagibacterales bacterium
ATCGTTTCTCTACACGAAGTTTTGCACGAAGTTTTTAATATTTGATTTATGGTAAGACTTGTGAGAGATTAGACGAAACACAGAAGTCTCCCACTTATCTAATTTTCCCTTAACCAGTTCTCATTATTTAAATTTTCTAGATAGGTTGATAATTTTTTCATTGTTTCTTTATCTCTTGATGCATGTAGTGCATGTTCTAAAAATCTTATTTTTTTATCATTATTGCTTGTGTGATGCCAAGCACTCAAAATAAGAGGAAGACCAATTTGAGGATTATCAATTAATTGGTAAATTTCATTCCACTCAATTGGTAATGGGCAAACAAAACAGTTTTCTCTCAGAAAACTCTCTATCGATTCATAATTCTTAAATTTCATATTCAACTAACATTGGTGAATGGTCACTAAGTTTTTTTTCATTATGTAGATATTTTGCCGTTAATACTCTAAATTTATTTGAAGCAAAAAAATGATCAAATCTTCTTTTTAAAATCTTATCTTTTCTTTTAAATTGCCAACTAAAATCCTTAATTTTATATGAATAAAGACTTCTAAAACTATCTTTCATTCCACATTTTTCTAACTCTAAAAATATATTTCTTTCTCCCTCATCCCAACGATTGCCATCTCCTTTTCGAAAATTTAATGGAATCTTTAAATCTCCTTTTTTATTAATTCTTTGAGCAAATGTGATTAACCCTCTTAATGAGTCTTCATCCTTAGGTGCATTAAAATCTCCACAAAGAATATTTAGAGATTCTTTTGTATTAACTAAATGATTATATATTCCCTCTAATGTTTCAATCTTAATCCACCCGTTCTGTGAACCAGGAGGTATATGAGTTGTATAAAAATTGATTTTATGATTTTTAAAAATAACTTTTGCTGAAAGAACCCTTTCTTTCCAAGGGACATCAATATTTTTTGGGTCTTGAACTTCTAAGGGAAACTTCGATGCTATAATTTCTCCAAACATACGTTTTTTAGATAAAACACTTTTGTCTTCTACAAGATCAAAACTAGATATAATATAAGGATAGTTATTCTTTAAAAGTTCTTTAAATTTTTTATCAGAACTCATTATTATTTCTTGAAGCGCTACAATATCAGGACTTATTTCTTCTATGAAGTGAACTTGATCAGACGTGTATTTTAATCTTTTTGCCGTATTCCACGTAAAGCATCTAAATTTCATATCAATAAATCAGAGTTAAAAAGATTTTTAATTTCAATAATGACCTTAAATTACACTCCGAAAGAAATCAAATAACGAGAAATAACAAAACTACTAGTCAATTACTACGAACCTTGAAATTAATTGAATAATATGAATAACTTGTAAACGGAGAAGGACAACAGAAGTCTCCCACTAAAGGAAAAAATGAATCCAGAATTCCAGCATCAATATATTCAGTCTATGGAAATTGTATTTATAGTAGGCTTTATTCTTGCATTATCTTTTTCATACTTCCTAAAGAAAAAACAGGATGAGCGCTTAATAGCATCACTTCCATTACTTTCACTATTTGCACATCAAGTAGAAGAGTATGTTTTGTCACCAATAATCTTAGGTGATCACTATCATTTTATAAACTGGGCTTATAGAATTGGCATGGATATATCACCAACTGAAGTTGTTGCTATTAATGCTCCAGGATGGATCATTGTAGGTTCATTATTACTTTTTAAAAGTAAAACAAATGCTTTTTCAAAATTATTTCTACTTATAAATTCATTATTGATGGCAAATGCAGCATTCCATTTAGGAGTATCTACATCTCAAGGCGATTTCAGTCCAGGTATGATTACTTCACTATTTATGTATTTGCCATTATTTCTCTATGCTGTTGTCTTGAATATTGAAATGAACACTAAATTTAGAACTATATTTATTCTATCTGTTTTAGGTTTCGTGTTTCACTTTATTTTATTGATGCGTATTACAGTTTTTTAAAATTTAAAACATTCCTTCCATGTTTAGTAAGAAGGTAATATAATACCTTATTGATGAGCAAAAAAAACCGAATCGAACAAGATAGCATTGGCAAAATAGCGGTTTCTAATGAAGATTTTTGGGGTGCGCAGACACAAAGGTCACTTAAAAATTTCAAGATCGGCAACCATATTATGCCAATTGAAATTATAAGAGCATTAGCAATTATTAAACTATCGTGCGCCAAGGTTAATTCTAAACAAAAAATATTAAGTAATAAGTTATCAGCTGCGATTGTAGGCGCATCTAAATTAGTTTTGTCTGGTAAATACGACAGGCACTTCCCATTATCAGTATGGCAAACAGGATCTGGCACTCAAACAAATATGAATGTGAATGAAGTAATTGCAAACCTTGCTAATAAAAAACTTACTGGAAAATTAGGAACAAATAGTCCGGTTCATCCAAATGATCATGTCAATAAAAGCCAATCAACTAATGACTCATTTCCATCTGCGATCAATATTGCAACAGCAATACTCGTAAAGGATAGTTTAATTCCTTCAATGAAAAGACTACAGACTACTTTAAAGAGTCATTCAAAAAAATGGGATAAAATAATAAAAGTTGGACGCACACACTTACAAGATGCAACTCCACTTTCACTTGGACAAGAATTTTCTGGGTATGAAGCAATGATAAGCTCTAACATCAAAAGAGTTGAACAATCATTTAATAGTTTATTAAACCTTGCTCAAGGTGGTACAGCAGTTGGATCAGGCCTTAATACCAAAAAAAATTTTGATAAATTTGTAGTAAATGAAATAAGTAAAATTTCTAAGATAAAGTTTAAACCAGCAATTAATAAATTTCAGGCTTTAGCTGCTCATGATTCAATTGTTGAAATTTCTGGATCGTTAAACGTTTTAACAACAGATTTATTTAAAATTGCAAATGACATAAGGTTACTAGGCTCAGGTCCTAGATCAGGGCTAGGAGAATTAAATCTTCCAGAAAATGAGCCAGGATCTTCAATAATGCCTGGTAAAGTTAACCCAACTCAGTGTGAAGCATTGACCATGGTCTGTGTTCAAGCAATGGGAATGCATAACACAATCAGTTTAGCTGGCTCACAAGGTCACTTTGAACTTAACGCTTATAAACCTGTAATTGGACATAATATTATTGAATTAATACATCTTCTATCAAGTGGAATGGACAATTTTAATGATAAATGTTTAAAAGGGATTAAGCCAAACTTAAAAAATATTAAATCTGGATTAGATAATTCTTTAATGCTTGTAACTGCACTCGCTCCCGAAATTGGTTATTCAAAAGCGGCAGATTTAGCAAAGCTTGCACATAAGAAGAATATTTCACTTATCGAAGCAAATAAGATTTTAAAATATATGGACAGCAAAAGAATTAAATTAGTGCTTGATCCAAAAAAAATGATCTCACCATCATAATTGTTATGTCCTCTCCCAATAAACATACCGTTGTAATTAACGGCCATAATACAAGTGTATTTGTAGAAGACGACTTTTGGATTGAGTTAAAAAAAATTAGTAGTGAGAGAAAGGTGTCATTAAGTGAACTTATTTCATTAATTGATCAAAACAAAAAAAAATCTAATCTTTCAAGTGCAATTAGACTTTATATATTGAATCACTTAAGAAAAATTTAGAAATGTCTAATCAAGAATATTTATCAACCTTAAACAAATCTCAGCTCAAAGCAGTTCAAAGCATTGAAGGTCCTAACTTAGTAATTGCAGGTGCTGGAACTGGCAAAACTAGAGTATTAACAACAAGAGTTGCTCACATAATTGATACTGAGAAAGCTTTTCCGTCTCAAATCTTATGTGTGACATTTACAAATAAAGCGGCCAGAGAAATGTCTGATCGAATTCAAAAACTAGTTGATAATAAACTCGAGAGAATGCCATGGATGGGAACTTTTCATTCTATTGGAGCAAAGATAATAAGGAACCACTCGGAACTTTTAGGTTTAAAAACAAGTTTTACCATACTCGATAAAGACGATCAGCTTTCTTTAATTAAGCAAATTATAAAAGCTGAAAATTTAGATCAAGCAATTTACGTTCCTAAATTCATCCAAAACAAAATTGATCAATGGAAGAATAAAGCTCTAAATCCGCAAGATATTAAAACAGATTCTCTGAACAGCATGACAGATGATAAATCACATAAGATTTATCAAATATATCAGAAACGATTGTTTGAAATAAACTGTCTTGATTTTGGAGATTTACTTTTGCAATGTATCAATTTATTTTCAAATGTTGACATTATAAAACGCTATAGCTCTAATTTTAAATACATCCTTGTAGATGAGTATCAAGATACAAATGCAGCCCAATACATCTGGTTAAAAAAACTTGCATCCACTCATAATAATATTTGCTGCGTAGGCGATGATGATCAATCGATCTATAGCTGGAGAGGTGCTGAAGTAGACAATATGATAAGATTTGAGAAAGATTTTGATAATGCCTCAACAATTCGCCTTGAACAAAATTATCGATCAACAAATAATATTCTAAAATCAGCATCATCACTTATTAGCTATAATTCAGTTCGACTTGGAAAAGAGTTACACTCTGATCAAGGTAATGGTGATCCAATTTTCATTCATCAAACAAATTCTAGTAAAGATGAAGCAACTATGGTTGCGCAAGAAGTAATGAAATATAGGGACCTCAATCCTGATTTAAACAATATAGCTGTTTTAGTTAGAGCAGTATTTCAATCAAGAGAGATTGAAGAGGCAATGATACGATATTCAATTCCTTATAGAATTATTGGAGGAATTCGATTCTATGAACGATCTGAAATAAAAGATGCTGTTTCATACCTTAGATTAGTTTTTGAGGAACATGATGATATTGCATTTGAAAGAGCAATTATGAATCCAAAAAGAGGAGTTGGTGAAAAATCATTTAATCATTTAATTTCAGTTGCAAAGAACCAAAATATACCTCTATTGCATGCTGCTCGATTAGTAATTGGGACTGATGAGGTTTCAAAAAAAGTATCTCACAATCTTGAATTATTTAATAATCTAATAATACAAGCTCAAAATATGATTGAAAATAGTCATTACTACGACATCCTAAAATTTCTACTCGATGAATCAGGTTATATGAATATGTTAAAAAATGACAAAAACGTATCTGCTCAAAGTAAGATAGAAAATTTAAAAGAACTTCTTGTTGCTATGCAAGACTATGCATCTATTGAAGAATTTCTTGAACATATTTCTCTAGTAACTTCAATTGATGAAAATAATGAAGATAATAAAGTAAGCTTAATGACGTTGCACGCAGCTAAGGGGCTTGAATATAACTATGTATTTTTACCTGGATGGGAAGAAGGTCTATTTCCTCATCAAAAAACTATTGATGAAACAGGCAATAAAGGAATAGAAGAGGAAAGACGACTTGCTTACGTAGGTATTACAAGAGCAAGAAAAATAGTAAATATTTCGACATCATTATCGAGAAGATTTCAAAATAATTGGATGCCATCACTTCAGTCACGTTTTATAGAAGAACTTGATGAAAACTTAGTTAAACATATAAATCATGTATCTGATCATATACAGAATTTTGGAGTGGCTTCAATTGATGAATTTAATCAAGACTACAGTGCTGAACCAAAGAGATTAAGTAAAAGAATATCAACAGGTATCGAATATAAAACTATAATGGATATCGAAGAAGAGGAAAATAGTAGAGATATAAATGACGAAACTTATTTACAAATTGGACAAACAGTAAAGCATGGTAAATTTGGTATCGGTACAATTAAAGATATTGATGGACCAAAAGCAGTAGTGAAATTTGATAACCACGGAACAAAAAAATTAATATCATCATTTTTAAGACCATTATGACAGTAAGTAATAAATTAAAAAAAATAAGATCATTAATGAAAAATCTTTCTATTGATTGCTATTTGATTCCACATAGTGACGAATTTTCAAATGAGTTTTTACCTCCTTATAGCAGGCGATTAGAATGGATAAGTGAATTTACAGGATCTGCTGGTGATATAATAATTACTAATAAAAAAGCTTATCTGTTTGTTGATGGCCGATATACAATTCAAGCGTCTCAAGAAGTAGACAGTAATCATTATCAAATATTTAATTATAAAGATAAATCTGTTTTAGATCTTTTATCTAAGATCATGAAAAAACAAAATGTCATAGGATTTGATGGCAATATTGAAAAATTTAAAAAGATTGAAATTTTACAAAAGAAACTTGGTAAAGATATTAAGATTAAGCCAGTTAATTCAAACTTAATTGATTTAATATGGGAAAATAGACCTAAAAAATTGAAATCTAGTCCATTTAAACTGCCCTTTAATTTTCATGGCGAAGATAAACTAGTAAAAATTAAAAAAATAATTAGACATATTAAAACAAATAAAAAAGACGCTTATATTTCAACATCATGTGACTCTATTTGCTGGCTATTTAATATAAGAGCACAGGATTTAGAATACTCGCCACTGATAATGGCGAAATCAATTATTCACCGAGATGGAAATTGTTTTATTTTCTCAGACCAAAAGACTCTTAAGAATGAGACATTAAACCATAAAATCAAGATAATTTATAAACCACTCCATCATTTTGATTTACATTTTAATGAATATAAAGACTCAATTAGATCTTATTTATGTGCACCAAAAGACTCATCTTTTAATGCGATTATGTCGATAAAAGAAATAGGAGCTAAAGTCATATTCAAAGATAATATAATTGACATACTTAAGGCTAAA
>JAQWTH010000002.1 GCA_029242795.1 Candidatus Pelagibacterales bacterium
AGCGTTACGAGCTGAAGTCACCAACTGCAGATTTGAATAATATGACTCCTTTCCACCTCTAAGAATAACTGAGTTACCAGCTTTCAAGCATAAAACACTTGCATCTATTGTAACATTTGGTCGACTTTCGTAGATTATACCAATCACACCCAATGGAACTGAAACTCTTTCAACAAGCATTCCATTAGGCCTTTCATTTTCGTTAATTACTTTGTTTATTGGATCTTCAAGTAAAATAATATCGTTGATTGAATTAATTATTGAGTCAACTCTGTCAGAATTCAGGGCTAATCTATCAAGCATCGCCTTATCTATTGTGTCAGTTGCTATTGAAATATCTTTTTGATTAGCATCGAGTATTAATTCTCTATCCGAATTTATTTTCTCAGCAATCTTTATAAGCAGATTATTCTTTTCTTCAGATGTAAAATTTTTCACCTGATTTGAAGCAACCAAGCTCTTTCTGCCAATATCATTTAAACTATCGATTATATTCATATCAAAACAAGATCATCTTTATGAATGAATTCTTCTCTAAAAGAATAATTCAGTATCTCAGCAATTTCATTACTTTTGTGACCCATTATTTTATTTGTATCATTTGAGGAATATCCTGCTAGTCCTAAGCCAATTTTCTCATTTTCCTGAGATAAAACTGATACTACATCTCCCCGCAAAAACTCCCCACTCACTCTAATTATTCCAGCAGGTAATAAACTACTTCCTTTCTTTAAAGCGATTAAAGCTCCTTCATCAATGATAACTGTTCCGATAGGTTTCATTGTCCCTACAATCCATTGCTTTCTAGATGCCAGTGGAGTTCTTGAAGGCTTAAACCATGTACAAGGCCTCTTTTTAAATAGTGCTTTTATTGGATTATTAATTGTACCATTTGTAATTGCCATGTGACATCCTGCAGCCATAGCAGTTTTTGCAGCTGAAATTTTCGTTTTCATTCCACCTTTTCCAAGTTCTGATACTGAGTCACCAACCATTTTTTCTATTTCTTCATTAATTTCTGTAATTTCAGAAATTAATTTAATCTTGTCATTATTTTTTGGATCTGATGAATACAATCCATTTATATTTGATAGTAAAATTAAACAATCAGAACTTGTAATTTGGGCGACTCTTGATGCAAGTCTATCGTTATCTCCGTATTTAATTTCACTTGTAGCAATAGTATCATTCTCATTCACAATTGGTATGATACCCATCTTTAGTAGAGTATCTATTGTTCGCCTCGCATTAATAGACCTTCTTCTTTGTTCGGTATCATCTAAAGTAAGGAGGATTTGAGCAATTTTAATTTCATTTTTTTCAAAAGCATTTTTATATGAGCTCATCAAGTGTATTTGTCCAACAGAAGAAATTGCCTGATTTATATCTAGTTTCATTTCATTACTATCTAAGTCTAAATCTTTTGCTCCCAAAGCAATTGCACCTGAAGTAACTATAATTACTTCTTTGTGATTTTCATTTAAATATCGAATATCCTCAGCAAGGCTTGATAGCCATTTTTCATTTAATTTGCTGCTGTCTTCATGAAAAAGCAAAGATGAACCAATTTTAATTACTATTCTTTTTGTATCTTCAAGATTCATCAATTTTTCCTATTCGAACTATTTTATTTTTCAAATTATCAATGCCATATTTTGTAATCGTTGATATTACATATAATGGACAATTAACTAAATCATTAAATTTTAAACTTATGTTTTTAATCTCGTCTTCATCAATTAAATCTGATTTATTTAGAATAATAATCTTTTCTTTTTTATTAATATTTTGATCAAATCCATCCAATTCATTAATAATTGTTTTGTAATCAGATATTGGATCTTGTGATGAAATATCAATCATATGAATGATTGATTTACATCTTTCAATATGCTTCAAGAATTGAATTCCTAGCCCTGATCCACTATTTGCTCCAGATATTAAACCTGGTATATCAGCTACAACAGATTCATCATCTCCAATTCTAATAACTCCCAATTTCGGTTCAAGTGTTGTAAATGGATAATCAGCAACTTTAGGTTTAGCTGCTGAAATTGATCTTAATAAGCTGGATTTACCAGCATTTGGCAATCCAACAAGCCCGATATCTGCCAGTAATTTTAATTTAAAAAAAACTTCGGCTTCTTGTCCCTTTCCCCCAGGAGTTGTTTTTCTAGGAGCCCTATTCGTTGAAGATTTAAAATTAATATTTCCTAAGCCACCTTTGCCCCCAGGAAATAATAAAAACTTATCGGTAGAAATTACATCAGCAATAAGTTCATCCTCAATAAAAATTTCTGTACCAAGAGGAAGTTTAAGCATTACATCTTGACCAGCAGCACCCGTTCTATTTCTACCAGATCCATGACGCCCCTTTTTTGCCTTAAAATGTTTTTGAAATCGATAGTCAACTAGAGTATTTAAAGACTTAGTGCCTTTAATAAAGACATCACCTCCCTTTCCTCCATTTCCTCCATCAGGACCACCAAATTCAATAAATTTTTCTCTCCGAAAGCTCAAGCAGCCATCACCACCATCACCACTTTTGATAAAAACCTTGGCTTCATCTATAAATTTCATTTGAGGTAAAAGATTAAGTCTGTAAATAGAATAAAGTAAAAAGCTAATTAGTTTTTTGGAATAACTGAAATAGTTGTTTTACCATCTCTTTTTTTTCCAAATTTAACTTCTCCATTGACCAGTGCAAAAATAGTATGATCTTTTCCAAGTCCAACATTCGTTCCTGGGTGCCATTTAGTACCACGTTGCCTAGCAATAATATTACCAGGTATTACTGCTTCACCACCAAATTTTTTAATACCTAGTCTACGTCCGGCGGAATCTCTTCCGTTCTTCGATGATCCCCCAGCTTTTTTTGTTGCCATATCTATTTATCCTTTGAGGTAGCTGTTTTCTTTTTAACAACAGATTTCTTAGCTGTTTTCCCTTTAGAGGCTTTATCAACCTCGACACTTTTTGCTTTAGTCTTTGGTTTAAAACCGGGAATATTTAATGACTTGACTTGAAGAAAGGTCATATCTTGTCTATGTCCATTTTTTCTTCTGAAGTTTTTTCTTCTTTTTTTCTTAAAAATAAGAATTTTTCGATCTCTATCTTGTTTGATAATTTCAAGATTAACCTTAGCACCATCTATTAGTGGCTCGCCAACAGAAAATTCTTTTCCATCACTAGCAAACAAAACATCACTAATTTCGACATTATCACCGGCAGTGCCAGATAATTTGTTTACGGTTAGTATTGTATTCTCAGATACTTTATATTGTTTTCCACCGCTTGATATAATTGCAAACATACTTGAAATATTAAAAGATTGTTAAAACGGGCTGAATATAGACTGCGACTAATTTATGTCAATAGTCTAAATTTTTCTTTAATTTGCAACAATTTTAGGACATATTAGTGCTTACCTATGCCCGATCTAAATAATCAAGAGGTTCAGAAATATGTCATTAAATATTAGACCTTTTAGAGCTTTAAGGGCTAAAAATCATCTAGTAAAAAAAGTAATAATGCCTGCTTTTGATAATCTGAATGCTGACGATATATCAAAAATAATGAAAAATTCTAAATGGAATTTTTTAAATGTGATTAGTCCAGAAGCATTCTATCCAGGAATTTCTAAAAAATTATCAAAAAAACATTCACTAGATCATCTATCAGCAATGATTAATGAAAATATCATTTCGCAAGATGAAAAAGATTCTTTTTATATTTATAGATTAGAAAAATACAATAAATCTCAGTTTGGAATTGTAGCGAGTATAGATATTAATGAGAAAAACCCAAAAATACTTAAACATGAAAATACTTTAGAGGCTCGTTGTGATAGAATATTAAGAACAACAAAAAATACTAATATTCAAGTTGGTCCAGTATATTTTTCACATAAATCTAAAACAAATCTAAATAGCATTTATAATCAATATAAAAAAATAAAACCACTTTATAATTTTCAAACTTCAGGAGGTACAATCCATTCTTTATGGAAAGTTGATAATGATAAAGATATAAAACTGATAGAAAAAAATCTAAAAAAAATTGATAAGCTATATATTGCCGATGGTCATCATAGATTTTCCTCAATGGAGAAGTTATATTCTCAATATGGAAATAAAAATAAAACTAAGAAAAGCATTCCTTTGCTATCAGTTATTTTTGATAAAAATAATATAAATATACTTAGTTATAATAAAGTCATTAAATTTAAAAAGTGGAACTACGATCAATTTATCCTTCTTCTTAAAAAACAGTTTAATAAATTGGAAATAAGCACTTTCAAGCAGCCATCAAAAAGAGGAGAAGTTTCAATTTATTGTAATAATAGATGGCATAATCTGAATATAAGAAACAATGATAATATGAAGAAATCAAAAAAAACTGACTCAGAGATAATAGAAAATTTAGTACTAAAAAATATATTATTAAAAAAAATGGAATTGAAGATTGTAGAAAAAACTCATGTTCCAGGCAAGTTTGGTGCTCAATTTTTAGAAGAAAAAGTTGATTTAACTATTGCTGATGTTGCTTTTTTTATTTGCCCAATGACAATGCATGAGATAATGTCCGTTGCTGATGCTGGAAAGATTGTACCACCAAAGTCAACTTTTTTTGATCCAAAACCAATTGATGGACTCGTTACTCTTTTAATGAAAGAATAAAAATATGGAAAAACCCTCACAAAAACCTCACTATCCTTTTTTCTCCTCAGGCCCATGTGCAAAGCCTCCTGGTTGGTCTTTTGACAAATTAAAGGGTGCAGAATTATCCAGATCCCATAGATCGAAACCTGCAGTAGCAAAATTACAAGAAGTAATTGATAAATCTAGAAGTCTATTACAAATACCAGATGATTACTTGATTGGTATTGTTCCTGCTTCTGATACTGGTGCTCTTGAAATGGCAATGTGGTGTTTGCTAGGTCAAAGAGGAGTAGAGGTTTATTCTTGGGAAAATTTTGGCCATGATTGGAATATCGATGTTGGAGAGCAACTGCCTCTTAAAGACAAAGTGCTCGTAAAAGCAGATTATGGAGATATTCCAGATTTTTCAAATAGTAATCCAGACAATGATATTGTGTTTACATGGAATGGAACAACTGCTGGAGTAAGAATAAAAAATACTGATTGGATAAGTAGTGAGAGAAAAGGTCTAACAATATGTGACGCAACTTCTGCAGTTTTTTCTATGGAAATGGATTGGCCAAAGTTAGATGTTGTAACTTATTCATGGCAAAAAGTTCTTGGGAGTGAAGCTGCTCATGGAATGTTAATTTTATCTCCGAGAGCAGTTGAAAGGCTAGAGAGTTATACGCCTTCATGGCCTATTCCAAAAATTTTTAGGCTGGCTCAAAATCAAAAACTGATATCAGGTATTTTTTCAGGCGCAACAATCAACACGCCCTCAATGATCAGCGTTGAAGATGTTTTGAACTCTTTAAATTGGTCAATTGAAATTGGAGGTCTTTCAAAATTGATAGAAATCTCTGAAAATAATTTGAAACTTGTAAATGATTGGATTGAAAATAGTAACAATTTCGAATTTTTAGCTCAAGACCCTGATACAAGATCATGTACCTCTATATGTATTGTTCCAAAAGATGAATGGTTTAAATCATTGGACCAAGATACTAAGTCAAAATTTATGGCTGAAGTTTGTGGAGAACTAGAAAACAATGAAGCTGGGTATGATTTAAATTCTTACAAGACCGCTCCCCCTGGAATTAGAATTTGGGGAGGTTCAACTGTTGAGAATAAAAATGTTGAATTAGTTCTTCCTTGGATAGATTGGGCTTATCAATCAGTCAAAGAAAGACATCAAGGTGCCTAAAGTTCTAATTGCCGATAACGTTTCTAACGTTGTATGTGAAATTTTTGATACAAATAATATTGAGTATGAAAAAAAAGTAGGGTTATCAGAGGATGAATTATCGGTAGAAATTAAAGGATATGATGGGCTTTTAATTAGATCTGCCGTTACTGTTACAAAAAAAATTATAGAGTCTTCAGATACTCTAAAAGTAATTGGTCGACCTGGTGTTGGAGTTGACAATGTCGATTTACAAGCATCTTCTGAAAAAAATATTGTCGTTATGAATACCCCTCTTGGAAATGTTCAAGCAACGGCTGAGTTAACATTTGGTATAATTCATTCGTTGATGAGAAAAATACATATAGCAAATTCATCAATGCATAACAAAAAATGGGAAAAGAAAAAACTTATTGGAAATGAATTATTGGGTAAAAATATTGCAATTATTGGATTTGGCAATATAGGAAAAAAGGTTGCTGATTTTGCTAAAGCTTATGGTATGAATATTATAGTTGTTAGTGAAACAGCCTCGAATGGTGATGTAGATTATCTAAATGCTAAAAGTATGAAGTTCGATGATATGCTTTCTGAAGCAGATATTATTACGTTTCATAACAAGTTATCTGAAAAATCTAAGTATATTATTAATTCTGAAAGTCTTAAACAAATGAAAAAAAATTCAATTGTTATTAATTGTGCAAGAGGTGGAATTGTAAATGAAACTGATATGAAAGAAGCTTTGGAAAAAGAAATAATATCAGGCTATGGATGTGATGTTTATGAAGAAGAGCCACAAACAGACTCTATATTTTGTGGAATGAATAATGTAGTAATGACTCCTCATATCGGAGCTGGAACATCTGAGGCTCAAGAAAAAGTTGCGGTACAAATTGCTGAACAAGTCTCTGATTATTTGATTAACAATAATATAGTTAATCAAGTAAAACCATAAGCTACATGAATCTAGTTTTAATCAGACACGGTAAAAGTGTTTGGAATTTAGAAAATAAATTTACTGGATGGTATGATATTGAGTTAGCTCCAGAGGGTATTATTGAAGCCAAAAAAGCTGCATCTTTTTTAGCAGATAATGAACTTAAGCCAGACGTGTGCTTTACTTCATATCTTCAACGAGCAAATAAGACTCTCGAAATTATTTTAAATCATATGCCAGTAAAGATGGTTAAAGATATTGAAATTATTAAGTCGTGGAAACTTAATGAAAGACATTATGGGGCGTTACAAGGTCTTAATAAAGATGATACAACAAATAAATATGGAGAACAGAAATTTTTAGAATGGAGGAGAAGTTATAATATTCCTCCTCCAATTTTAGATGAAGATAGCTCGATGAATCCAAAAAAAGATCCAATTTATGAGAATGAGAATATAGATGAACTTCCTTTAACTGAATGTTTAAAAGATACGTATGATAGAGTGGTTCCATATTGGACAAGTGAAATTAAGCCACTAATTTTAGAAAAGGATGTCATGATTGCTGCTCATGGAAATAGTTTAAGAGCATTATGTAAATTTTTATTTGATATTGGAGATGATGATATTGTAAATTTAGAAATTCCCACTGGAAATCCATTATTGATTAATTTAGATAAAAGTTGCAAAATACTTTCAGCAAGATATCTTGACAGCTCTAGGGCTGAAAATTTGCCAAAAATTTAAAAATACAAGGATTTTTTATGACTGAAGTTTATATCACAGCCGCCACTCGAACCGGAGTAGGTTCATTCAATGGTTCATTGGCATCATTACCAGCACACGATTTAGGAAAAATTGTAATTAATGAAACAATAAAAAAAGCCGGAATTGATCAATCTGAAGTAGATGAGGTAATTATGGGCCAGGTTTTAGCCGCTGGTACAGGACAAAACCCAGCAAGACAAGCATCAATGAATGCAGGTATTTCAAAAGAAACTCCAGCTTGGGTTGTTAACCAAGTATGTGGTTCTGGATTAAGAAGTGTTGCATTGGGTTATCAATCGATAAGAAATAATGATGCAAATATAATTATTGCAGGTGGGCAAGAAAGCATGAGTCAATCACCTCATTGTATGCACCTTAGAAATGGAACTAAAATGGGTGATACTCAAATGATTGATACAATGATAAAGGATGGATTATGGGATGCTTTTAATGGTTACCATATGGGAACCACTGCTGAAAATGTTGCACAACAGTGGCAGATTACAAGAGATCAGCAAGATGAATTTGCATTTAATTCACAATCAAAAGCAAGTAAAGCAAAAGCAGATGGATTATTTAAAGACGAAATTACAGCTGTTGAAATAAAAACAAGAAAAGAAACAATTATTTTTGATCATGATGAGTATATCAAAGATGGTGTGCAATTAGAGAAATTGTCAACTTTACGCCCAGCATTTTCAAAGGATGGGACAGTCACCGCTGCCAATGCTAGTGGTATTAATGATGGCGCTGCAGCAATGACCCTTATGAATGAGTCAGAATTAAAAAATAGAAATATAGAGCCAATGGCAAGAATAGTTTCATGGGCTAGTGCTGGAGTGGATCCATCAATCATGGGAACAGGTCCAATACCAGCAAGCAGAAGAGCATTAGAAAAAGCTGGATGGTCAATTAATGATCTAGACTTAATTGAGTCTAATGAAGCTTTTGCAGCACAATCTTGCGCTGTAAATAAAGAGTTAGGATGGGATACCTCTAAAGTTAATGTGAACGGTGGTGCAATTGCTATCGGACATCCAATTGGCGCATCTGGCACAAGAATATTGGTAACTTTACTTCATCAAATGAAAAAACAAGATGCTAAAAAAGGTCTCGCTACCTTGTGTATTGGCGGCGGTATGGGAATAGCACTCTGCGTTGAAAGATAAATTAATAAAGGAGATAAAATGACAAAGACTGCATTAGTTACAGGTGGAACAAGAGGTATCGGAGCCTCTGTTTCTATTTCTTTGAAGAACGCAGGATACAATGTTGCTGCGACATACAATTCAAATACAGAGAAGGCAAATGCCTTTGCCTCAGAGCATGGAATCGAAGTTTTCCAGTGGAATGTTGCAGATTCTGCTGCTTGTGAATCTGGAGTAAAACAAGTTCAAGACAAGATAGGCTCGATCGATATTCTTATTAATAATGCTGGAATATCTAAAGCTTCTATGGCCCATAAAATGTCTGTAGAACAGTGGGATGATGTAATTAGAACTGACCTAGATTCTGTATTTTATATGACTAGATGTGTTCTTGAAGGAATGAGAGAAAAATCTTTTGGACGAATTATTACAATCTCTTCAATTAATGGTCAAAAAGGTGAAATGGGACTGATCAATTATAGTGCTGCAAAAGCTGGAGTTTTAGGGTTTACAAAAGCACTAGCCCAAGAAACAGCGAGAAAAAATATTACTGTCAATGCTGTGGCACCTGGATATATTGATACAGATATTTTAGCTGATGCATCTGAAGATTTCCTTAAAAGTCTTGTAGGAAAAATTCCAGTAGGAAGACTTGGAACTGTTGAGGATGTTTCACGAATTGTTACATTTCTTGCAAGTGATGATGCTGGGTTTATTACTGGATCAACAATTACTGCCAATGGAGGACAATACTTTACTTAAAATGTATCTTTTAGATGCCTTAGGTAAGTAAAAACTTCTAAATCATTTGCTTCATTCATTTTTAGATGATTTTTAAAGTTTTCTTCATTCGACTTTAAGAAAAAATTGAGTTTCTTTTCAGCTTTGATTGTTGTTGGGATAGAAGGTTGTTTTTTTTCATATAATTCTTTTAATGACTCAATCTTTTCGCTTAAATCTCTATCTTTGATTACTGATTCTAAAAAAAGAGCGTTATTGAGGGTATATTCGTGTCCACAGTATACTCTCGTATTCTCTGGTAAATTTTTTAATTTATTCAATGATTGATACATCATTTCAGGGGTTCCCTCGAATATTCTACCACATCCTAATGAAAATAAAGTATCGCCTGTAAACACAATATTTTCAGACTGAATGTAGAATGCTATATGGCCAATAGTATGCCCAGGTATATCGATAATTTCTGCCCTATATTCATTAAATTCAAAAAATTCTCCCTCCGTCAAGCAAATATCTATTCCCGGTATTCTATCTTTATCATTTTTATTTCCAACTATCTTTGCGCCGTATTTTTCTTTAAGTTCAATATTTCCACCTACATGATCAAAATGATGGTGCGTATTTAAGATATATTTTAAATTTAAATTATTTGTTTTGATGAATTCGTCTACTGGTACAAATTCAGAAGGATCAACTACGAAAGCATTACTTTCACTATCAATACACATATAAGAAAAGTTATCAGTGCGACATGGAATTATTTTTACTCGTAGAGACATAATATAATTATTTTTTAGATATTAAAAAAAGTCCTGATTCTGAAAAGTAGCTATCGTAAAGACT
>JAQWTH010000007.1 GCA_029242795.1 Candidatus Pelagibacterales bacterium
GCATCTTCTAATTGCTTACTCAGCTTATCATTATTTGAGAATATTCCTGCATATTCATTACCAAGCGCGATTACTATTGCACCAGTCAATGTGGCAAGATCAACCATGAGTTCAGGTTTATATTGTTCTTGTGTATACCAAAGTGCATCGGCAAGAACTAATCTTCCTTCAGCGTCTGTATTGAGAACTTCAATAGTTTGACCAGAATAGCTCTTTACTACGTCACTAGGTCGAGTAGCCATGTTTCCAATATGGTTTTCTACAAGTCCAACAACTCCAATAGCATTTACTTTTGCTTTCCTTAAGGCTAATGTCTTCATTAAACCAATAACAACACCTGAGCCACCCATATCATATTTCATTTCCTCCATTCCACCTGAAGGTTTAAGTGATACTCCGCCAGTATCAAATGATACACCTTTTCCTATAAAGGCTATTGGTTTTTTCTTTTTGTTTTTATGCCCTTTCCATTCCATTATAGCTAACTTAGACTCATGTTCACTTGCGCGACCCACGCTTAGTAGTGATCCCATTCCTAATTTTGCCATTTCTTTTTCACCAAGAACAGTTACTTTGATTCCAATTTTTTCTAATGACTCAGCATTCTTTGCAATTTCTGGTGGAGTCATTACATTTGGTGGCTCAGTAACTAGGTTCCTCGTAAGGGCCGTACCCTCTGATACAGCTTCAACATTAATATAGTTTTTTTCTAGCCTATTATAACTAGAAGAATATATTTTAACTTTAGGAGCTTTTTTATTTTTATTTTTTTTATTATTAACTTTCTTATATTTATTGAAATTATAACTAGCTAACAAAGATCCAATTAACATTTCAGAAATACCATTAATAAAACTAATCTTCTTTGAGATAATTCCATCTGGATATATGCCAACTTTATCTTCCTTATAAAATGAAATTAGAGATGTTAAATTGCCTCCTAAGATTTGAAAATCACGAATAGAATAATTGGTATAGTCCTTTAGTTTATAAATGTATATCTTAGACAATTTTAAATTTTGTGGATTATGAATGACGCAATAGTCGAATAATTTTGAGTCTCTTTTTTGAAACGAAATGTCAGATTTTAGCTGACTGGATATGTGTTTTTTTGATAATTGGTCTAGTTTTTTTGCATATCCTAATAATCTTGATTTAGAATCACAGAAAGCAATTCCAATATGCTCTTTTTCAACCGATAATGATTTAAACTGAAAATCCATTGTGTTATGTACCTTTGACAAAATATTGATATAATTGACAAATTAGCTATGTCAAGATCAACACTATACGTAATTAAAGAGATTACTTCAAGTTTTCTATTCATTTCAATAATCTTAACATCTATTGCATGGCTAAGTCAGGCTCTCAGATATTTAGATCTATTTACATCTGAAAATGTTGCTGCCTCAGATTATTTTTTTTATATAATTTTATTAATTCCCAAAATTTCCAATATTACCATCCCAATATCTCTATTTATTTCAATAATATATATTTTAAATAGAATGAGGGAAGACAGCGAACTACTCATTTACTGGTCCGCAGGTAGATCAAATAGAAATATTTTATTAAAACCAATACTTATATTTTCGTCATTCCTATTTATTCTTCAGCTTATTCTTACAATTGTTGTGATACCAAGCTCTTCACTTGAATTAAGAAATAAAATTACTGAAATTAGATCAGGGGGTGTTGATTATAATATACTCAAAGAAAAAAAATTCATTAGTCCTGTTAAAAATTTAACAATATTTATTCAAGAAATTAAAAATGAGAGATTTTCAGGACTACTTATTCAAGACGATAAAGATCAATTGAAGCCAATTACCTATATCGCTGAAAATGGAGAATTTAAGAAAATTAATAATAAGAGTTATTTAGTTCTATTAAATGGATTCATGCAAATATTGAATAAAGAAAATGGAAAAATTTCAGAAATTCAATTTGAGTTCTATGAATTAGATTTAACTCCATATTATGAAAAGGGCAAAAAAGATATATATCCAGATGAAATGTCCTCCAAAGATTTAATTAAAAAAATAGTTAATAACAAAAATGACTCCGAAGAATTTGCTGTTTTTCAAAATAGACTAATTAATCCTATATATATTTTTGTATTAGCAATCTTGCCCTTAATTACTTTTAAAATTGTTAGAAAGCCAGACTCAAAATGGACATTACCAATAATATTTATTTCAATGGTTGCATTATTTATCAAATTTTTTGAGGTAACAATGTCAAGTATGTTAGTGACAAAAAATGAACTGGTATACTTTAATTATTTATTCCCAATTGTATTAATAATAACAGTACTGATTATTTTATATTCTGAAAAAAACGTATATCAACGATTAAGGTCTTTTATTTAATGTTTTCCAAAATAAATTTATATTTGTATAAAAATTATCTTATTGGATTCCTCATTGTACTTTTTATCTTCTCTTTACTGACTTTTACTGGAGATCTAATAGAAAACTTTAGAAAAGGAGCTACAAAAGATGTACCAACCAGTATCATTTTTGAATTAAGTCTCTACAATTTTCCATCTTTAATCTATGAAACAATTCCAATTATAATTTTTTTTTCCTGTATTTTTACAACTGTAAAATTAATCAGGACATCTGAATATACTATTTTTAAGTCATCTGGTATGACTAACCGCTCTCTTTTAATCTCGCCATTGATTCTGTTTTTAGTTATTTCTATTTTATTTGTTCTTACAATTAACCCTCTTGTTGCAATTTTTCACTCCAAATATGATGAATTAAATTACTCATATATAAAAAAAACAGATAAATTTGCTTCAATTTCAAAAAATGGTGTATGGCTTAAACAAGATAATGTCGAAAAAAAGGTTTCAAGCATACTAAGCTCTAAAACTATAGAACAAGAAGGTGAAATATTAAATAATTTTATGATATTAGAATATAATCAAAAAGGATCGTTTACTGGAAGGCTTAATGGTAAAAGAGCAAAACTTGAGAATGGCTACTGGATTCTTTACGACGTAACTGAGTACCCAAGATATTCCGCCTCAAAATTTCATAACGAGTTGATTTATAGAACAACTATAAAGCATCAAGATATTTCAAATAGCTTATTGTCACCTGAAAATATTTCAATATATCAATTAAATGAATTCATTAAGCTCATAGACAAATTAGGATACTCAGCAATTGATCATAAGCTACAATATTACGGCTTACTTCTACTGCCTATGCTTGTATTAAGTTTAGTTTTTTTAGCTAATTCTCTAACTATTAGAATTAATCATAATGATAAAATTTTTGGTCTATTAATAATATCTATATGCACAATATTTATATATTATTTTCTTTCAAATTTATTTAACGCTCTATCAATGTCCTCTCAATTAAATCCATTGATCTCAAAAATTTTTGTACCAGTTTTATTGTCATGTTTGTCATTATTCATAATTCTTTTGCCAAAAAAATTTAGTAAATGATATCAATAACTTTTAAAAAAATTACTATAATCTACTTAATAATTAATTTTGTTTTCTTAATAACAATTTTATTTGCAAATGCAAATAATGAAATTAATATTTCAGCCGAAAGAATTTTACTTGATAAAGAGAATGATGTTATTGATGCATCGGGAGATGTCTTAATTAAAAATAAAAAATTAATAATTAATTCTGATAAGGCAATTTTTTATAAAAGTAAAAAAACTTTTGAAGCAATTGATAACGTCACAATACACGATAAATATGATAATAAGTATTATTCTGATAAAGTTGTGTCGAATGAAGATTTCTCTACTGCATCTACTAAAAATGTTAAAATAAGACTAAAAGATGGATCAAGAGTAGTAGGAAGCGTATTAAAGAGACAAGATGGTATAAATGTAATCAAAAATAGTCAGTATACTCCTTGCCTTGAAGAAAATTACCTAATTGAGAATTGTCCTGGATGGAAATTAAAAGCAAATACAGTTTATCACGATGAAAAAACAAAAACGATGCATTATGATCATAGTACTTTATACTTATTAAACATTCCCATTCTTTATACTCCATATTTTTCCCATCCTGATCCTACAGTAAATAAAAGATCTGGATTACTTCCACCAAGTTTTCAGTCAGATGATAAGCTTGGTCAGTTAATAAGCGTTCCATATTTTTATAATATATCAGGAAATAAGGATATTACATTAACTCCTACCTTTCAATCTACTTCAACAAATTATCTAACCACAGAATTCAGACTTCTAAATAAAAACGGAATTTTTAATGTTGAAACAAATATAAATGACAATAGTGATAATAAGGGCACTAAACATTATATTTTTGCAAATACAAAATTAGAGAGTGATTTAGATATTTTTGATGTTTATGTGCAGTCCTCAAACAATGATACATATATGAGAAAAAATCAAATTAATGATATAGATGTTCTTACTAGTGGAGTTACAATATCAGATGCAATTAATGGAAATGATTTTTTATTTGAAGTAAAGTCTTATAAGCATTTATCTGTATCAGGTTCTAATCAATGGGAATATCTATACCCAAAGCTAACATATAATTTATCAGACTTGAAGATTACTAACATTCAAGCGGATATAAAGATAAAAAACGAGATACTTCGCCTAAAATCGCTAAATAAAAATACAAAAACAAGTATTTCGTCTGAAATACATTTAGACTATCAAGAGATAGACACTAAGAGAGGTTATGTTTTTGATAATTTTTTTGATACTAGATTGATTTATCATGCAATTGAAAGTGAAAACTTGAATAATGATATAAAGCAGATAAGAATATTTCCTCAAATTGGAACAACAATCTCCTATCCATTAAAAAAAATAAATACTGATACCTCTCAAGTTCTAAAGCCAATTGTGATGCCAATTTTAGCGCCATATAATAATTATACAGACTCATTGGAAGTTAATAATTCAAATATTTTTTCTAGAAATAGATCATCAAGTCTTTCTGAGTACGAGAGTGGACCAAGAATTAATTACGGTGCTGAGTGGTTTATTGATTATAAAGATAAGTATGATGGAAACTTAATATTAGGCCAGTCAATAAAATTTAATAAAGAAAAATCTGACTCTTCTGATGAGATTTCTGATATAATGACATCACTATTTATAAATTTTGATGAGAATATATACACCAATGCAGAATTTATTATTGATCGTGAAGAATATAGTGTTAACAAATCAAACATTACATCCTCAATTTTTGTCAAAAATTTTGCTCTAAAGGCTGAGTATGATTATGTATCAAATAAATTTGCAACAGCTTCGGAGCAACTTGGATTAGCAACTAGACTCGAAATAAACAAAAGCTTAAATTTTATCTTTTCAGGAAAAAGAGATTTAAATTCAAATTTAAATATTGGATATGAAACTGGCTTGTTTTATGAAAATGATTGCCTTGCAATTGATTTTAAATATTATAGAGATTTAACTAAGTTCAAAGATATAGAAGATACTAAAGGATTAAGCCTCTTGATAACACTTAAACCATTTGGAAGCAGTAAGTCATATGGAAAATCTAAAACATTTGGTCCACAAATATGATCCATCAACAAAATATAAGTTTTTTCTCACTATTAATTATATTTATTCATTTCTGCTCTATTGTCTCAGCTAATCAATCAACACATAAAATAGAAATTTTAGTTAATGATAAAATAATTACTAATTATGATATTGCTCAACATTTTGCTATCAACTCAATTCTAGATAATATAAATGTTACATCTGAGAATAAAGATTTTTTATTCAATAAAACAGTTAATGAGTTAATTGATATGAAAATCAAACAAGCTAAGATAAAAGATTATGATATTAAAATCAAAGATGAGAATAAAGAATACTATGAAAATTATTATTTTCAGTCAAAGAGGCTAGATAAAGATAAAGTTTATGAAATAATTAGTGGCAATGACCTTGACATTGATGCTTTAAAAGAAAAAATAAATACGTCAATTGCGTGGGAGCAGCTAACTGCAGGTCTTTTTCTTCACACAATATCAATTTCTGATTCAGAAGTAAGTGAACTTTTAAAAAGCGATGTGTCTCTCTCACCAGAAATTGCTAAAAGAATACTAACAAATAAACAAGTGCAGCTAAAATCTGATAAGTATTTAAGAGATCTAAGAGCTGAGGCAAATATTGAAAAAAGATAGATTAGCTGCAAAAAAATCTCTTGGTCAAAATTTTATTACTGATGAAAATTTTCTAAAAAAACTTTCATCATTAATTGTTACTGATAAAAATTCATTAATTATTGAAATTGGCCCTGGTAAAGGAGCATTAACAAAAGAATTAATTAAAAAAGAGATTAAACAAATTTTAGTAATAGAAAAAGATGACAGATTAATTGATAATTTAAAGACTTTTTTAAAGAAATTTAAAAATTTTGAAATCGTTCATCAAGATGCTCTTAAAATAGACTTTAATAAGGTTTTAAAAAAAAATTCAATCATCGTTGGAAATTTACCATTCAATATTTCGAGTAATTTACTGATGAATTGGATTTTTCTGCACAAGTGGCCTCCACTTTATAAAAAGATGTATCTTATGTTTCAGAAAGAGGTTGGTGAACGTATTTTAGCTACTCATGGGTCTAAACAATACGGAAGATTATCAGTTATTACACAATCGCGATGCAAAATAAAAAAGTTGATTGTTGCAAAATCTAAAATATTTAAACCAGAACCCAAAGTAGATGGAATAGTTTTAGAATTTACTCCTCATAGTGAAAACATAGACATGGATATTAAAAATCTCGAAATAATAGTTAGAAAAGCATTCAGTCAAAGAAGAAAAAAAATCAAAACAACACTATCATCATATATCCACTATTTGGACAAACTTTCAATCAATTCTGATCTTAGGCCTGAAAATTTAAGTGTTACAGAGTATTGCAAATTAACAAAACTTATGAACTGAGTTCTCTTACTTTATTAACTAAATTTAATTGCCTGCGACGTTTTTTTCGTTCAACATGTATTATATTTAATATCTCATCTACACATCTTTCCAGCTTATTATTAATAACCACATAATCATACTCAACCCAATGACTTATCTCATCTTTAAATTTAGACATTCTTTTATTAATGATCGATTCATCATCACCTGAATCAACCTTTCTTTGTCTTAATCTATTCTCTATTTCATCTTTAGATGGTGGCAGTATAAATATTGAAACTAAATTGCTTGGTTTTGACTGATACAACTGTTGAGTACCTTGCCAATCTATATCAAATAAAACATCTTTTTTAGATTTAGTTATTTTTTTAACATCATTAATTAATGAGCCATAAAAGTTATCAAACACCTCAGCATATTCCAAAAACTCATTGTTTTCTATTTTATTCTTAAAATCGTCTCTGGATATAAAATTATAATCAATACCATCAACTTCATTTTTTCTTGGTTTACGTGTTGTTGCTGAAATTGAGATCTGAATACTGTTATTATTTTCAAGTATTTTTCTACAAACAGAAGTTTTACCAGCTCCAGATGGTGACGATACTACAATAAGAAGCGGTTCATGATTTAAATTTTCATCATTCATTTATATATTATTGTTAATCAAATTTTGCGAATATAATAGATACATTTGTTCCACCGAAACCAAAAGAATTTGAAATAACATTTTCTAGTTTTGTTTCTCTGGCTTCATTTCTAATTAAGTCAATATTCTCATGGCTACATGGGTTATCAAGATTTTTATTAAATGGCACCACACCTTCATTGATTGAACAGATTGAATAAATTGCCTCTACTGCGCCTGCTGCCCCAAGCAAATGGCCTATTTGTGATTTTGTAGATGACATTTGTACCCTCTTATCACAATTTGAGAATAATTTATCTACTGCACTAATTTCAACTTGATCACCTGCAGGCGTTGAAGTTCCATGGGCATTTATATATGAAATTTTACTTATATCTAATTTTGCGTCTTTTAATGCATTTTCCATAGCTCTATAAGCTCCATCTCCTGTGGGCTCAGGTAAAGTATAATGAAATGCATCAGCCGAGGATCCGTATCCAATAATTTCACATAGTATATTTGCATTCCTTTTCTTCGCAAACTCCATTTCTTCTAGTATCAGTATTCCAGCTCCTTCACCCATTACAAAGCCGTCTCTCGATTCATCAAATGGCCTTGATGCTTTTTCTGGGTCATCATTAAAATTAGTGCTTAATGCTCTGCAAGAAGTGAATCCTTCAATTCCTATTGGACATATTGTTGCTTCTGCACCCCCTGTAAACATTACATCGGCTTCACCACGTTGAATTAGACGAAGAGACTCACCTATTGCATGCGCTCCAGAAGCACAAGCTGAAACAGTTGAATAGTTGGTTCCTTGTAAATTATATTTTATTGAGGCAAAACCTGCCGCCATATTTATTAGTCTACCTGTAATAAAAAATGGGCTTACTTTTGAATTATTTGAATGGAAATTGATTACATTTTTCTCAATTCCTGGTAAGCCTCCAATACCAGATCCTATAATACAGCCAGACCTTTCTGCTACTTCTTTATCATTTATGGCAAGTCCACTTTGGACAAATGCTTGCTCACAAGCTGCCAAAGAAAATTGAATAAATTCATCATATTTTTTTATATCTTTTTTTGAAATCCATTGCTCTGCATTAAAAGTACCATTTGATCCATCCCCTAATGGTACTTCACAGGCAACTTTGCATTTATAATTTTCAGGATCAAATAAAGTGATTTTGCCTGCACCAGATATTCCACTTATAAGTGAGGACCAATTATGTGAAACACCACATCCAAGAGGAGAAACTATCCCCATACCTGTGACTACAACACGATTCATGAAAGAAAAAAATTTTTATTGGAGCTACTTTGCTTCAAGATGAGTTATCGCATCACCAACGGTTAAAATTGTTTCAGCTTTTTCATCTGGAATTTCTACATCAAAAGCTTCTTCAAAAGCCATAACTAACTCAACAGTATCCAAACTATCAGCACCTAAATCATCAATAAATTTGGCATCATTTGTTAATTTTCCTAAATCATCTATTCCTAAATGCTCAGCTATTATATTTTTTACTTTATCTGCAATCTCGCTCATAACATCTCCTGTTAATAATTTTTCTTGTTCTTAATAGTAATCGTCACATTGTCAAGCCACCATTAACATGAATAACTTGACCAGTAATATAAGATGATTCTTCAGAAGTTAAAAAGAAAACTGCGTTTGAAATATCTTCTGGAGTACCAATCCTACCCACAGGTATATTTTTGGTCATATCTTTGAGTTTTTCAGGTTCAATAGTACTAAGTATATCTGTATTAACAAAACCAGGGGCGACACAATTAATAGTAATATTTCTTGATGCAACTTCTTGCGCAAGAGTGCGGGAAAAACCCTCAATAGCTGATTTTGAAGCGACATAATTTGCTTGGCCAGCGTTTCCCATCTTAGCTACAACTGAAGTGATATTAACAATACGGCCCCACCTTTTCTTTATCATTCCCTTAATTACTAATTTAGTGAGGAGAAAATTAGAATTTAAATTCACATTTATCACATCATCCCATTGATCTTTTTGCATTCTTAAAAAAACATTATCTTTTGTTATTCCAGCATTATTAATAAGTATGTCAATGCTGCCACAGCTTGATTGTGCCTGGCTCACTAAATGATTAATTTGATTTTCATCTGAGAGATCACATTTTATTTTTGAGACTCGCTCAGAATATTTGTCCTGTAATTTCTTTAGCTTATCTTCATTTGTTCCAGAGGCAATAATATTAAATCCGTTCTTATAAAAAATATCTAAAATTGCAGATCCAATTCCACCGGTAGCCCCTGTGATTAGTACATTTTTCATCTGAGATCTATTGTATTCAATTTTTCTAAATCTTCTACCTTACTTATTGATAAAGTATTGCTAGATTTATTGATACGTTTGACCAAATTAGATAGTACGTTACCTGGACCAACCTCGATAAAAGTAGAAATGCCATTTTTAATCATATTCTCAATGATTTCCCTCCATCTTACCCTACTAACTATTTGTTTAACTAGAAGATAAGGTATTTCTATATTTGAACATTTTTCTGAAGTAACATTTGAGTAAAAATCATACTTAAACTCATCAAATTCATATTTATTTATCACTTTTGACAGTTCTTCAGATGCAGATTGAATCAGGCCACAATGAAATGGAGCGCTAACTGGAAGCTTTAGAGCTCTCTTAACTCCAAGCTCTTTTGAATTATCACATAAATGATTAATTGCAGACATTTCTCCACTTACAACAATCTGATTTTCTGCATTATCATTTGCAATAGAGATTCGTCCGTAGTCTTTTATTGAATTTAAAAGATCTTCAACTTCTAGCATTGACTTACCTATAATAGCAGCCATCCCGCCTGTTCCAATAGGCATACTTTCTTGCATTGCCCTAGATCGAACTTCTAATAACTGAATTGAACTACTAAAAGAAATGGAGTTTGCTGCATACAAAGCTGAATACTCTCCTAAAGAATGTCCTGCTACCGCTTTGATGCTATCAAAATCAATTAAATTTTCAGATTTAATAGATTCTAATATAGCTGAACTTACAGCCATAATTGCAGGCTGAGAGTTGGTAGTCAGTGTTAATTCATCAATATTACCATCAAACATTATTTTAGTCAGAGGCCTGCCTAAAATTTGATCTAGATCACTAAATACTTGATTTGCAACAGTAAATCTCGATGAAAAATCTTTACCCATACCAATGAACTGTGATCCTTGACCCGGAAATAATAAAGCTAGACTCATGATGCTCCTAAAAAAGAATTCCTTGCTTATACAACAATAATAGAATATTTATGCAACTTTTAATAATAAATATATAAATTTATAGATTATTTTATGGCACTATTTGAACACGTACTTGTATTAAAACAAGAACTAAGCACTTCCGATTTGGAAAATGAGCTTAAGAATCACACCGATACTATTACTGAGTTAAATGGCTCTATTAAATATAATGAAAGTTGGGGGTTGAGAAATCTTGCCTACCCAATAAATAATAATAAAAAAGCATTTTATGAATTCATGAATATTGAGATTCCAGGTGAAAATATTAAAGCACTAAATTCAAAACTTAATCTAAATGAAAATGTGATCAGATATTTATGTATAAAAGTTAAAGAATTTGGAGAAACTCCAACCACAATGTTAAAGGAAAAGGAATAATGGAAAAACAAGATCAATCTAGAAAAAAACCTCTTAACTTTGATTACAAAAACATTTACCCAATTAAGAAATATCTATCTGAAAAAGGAAAAATTATGCCAAGGCGCATAAGTTATATTTCTATGAAAAAACAAAAAGAACTTGCTCTTGCTGTAAAGAGAGCTAGATATTTAGCCTTACTACCATACGTAGGAAAATAAATATGGAAATTATTCTTTTAGAGTCTCTTCATAAAATTGGTAAAGCTGGTGAAGTAGTAACTGTCAAAGACGGTTATGCTAATAACTTTTTAATTCCTAATAAAAAGGCTATCGTTGCCAACAAACAGAATAAAAAAACATTGGACACTAGAATTGTTGAAATTAACAAGAAAAATGAAGAAAAAGTTGCCACTGCAATTAAAAAACAAGAGTCTATGCAGAATATTTCTCTTGAAATTGCTATGGAGTGCAATGAAGAGGGAAAGCTATACGGCTCTGTAAACCCAAAACTTGTTTCAGATGAGCTAGCTAAAATTGGTCATGAGATACCAGCTGAAATGATTTCAATTGAAGACATTAAATCAACAGGTGAGTTTAATATTACTGTCAATATTTACGAAGAAATCACTTCTCAATTGAAAATCTTAATATCCAAAAAATAAGATTTCTATATTTTTACAAAAATCAATAGCTTAAACCATTTTTGTAAATTAGATTATTATCGTTAGAAATATTAACAATTTTTAAAGTCTGTTAATATCTTTTTATAATTTCTTGATTACATTTTTCTCTGTTAGAGTTTAATTAAAGATATGTCTTCGACTATTCAATTAAATCAAAATAATCAAAATATAAAAGAATTGCCCCACAACCTTGAGGCTGAACAGGCCTTGCTTGGAGCTATTTTGCTCAATAATGATATTCTTTATGATATTAATGAAATCATTGATGCTAGCCATTTTTTCGAAAGCATACATATTAAAATCTTTGAAGTTATAAACAAAATAGCCGCTAAAGGACAATTAGCAACACCAATTACACTTAAAAGCTATTTCGAAGTTGAAAAAAACCTCGAAGATATAGGAGGGTCAGCTTATTTAGCAAGGCTTGCAAATGCAGCTGTTTCTTTGGAGTATGCCAAAAACTATGCTCAAATAATATACGACCTTGCCGTAAGGAGAAGTTTATATGATTTGGGCGGAAAGCTCTCTTACAACGCCATTGAAAGTGAAATGGATACGAATCCAAGTGACCTAGTTGAAGACGCAGAGAGAGACTTATATCAAATTGCTGAAAAAGGAACTAACGCACATAACGTTCAAACTTTCAAAAGTTCAATGGAAGAGGCCGTTGAGTTAATGAAGAAAGCGTATGAAAAAGACTCAAATGTTGTTGGCATCGAAACGAACTTTAGAGACCTTGATCAAAAACTTGGTGGACTTCACAATTCTGACTTGCTTATTCTTGCTGGTCGACCTTCTATGGGAAAAACATCGTTAGCAACTAATATTGCCTTTAATATTGCTAAAAAAGCTCATGAGAATGGAGACATAGACTCAAATGTTGCATTTTTTTCATTAGAGATGTCCGCTGAACAATTAGCAACAAGGATTCTATCTGAACAAGCAAAAATAAGCTCGAACGATATAAGGAGAGGCAATTTATCAGAGTCTGATTTAGATAATTTAGTAAATGTATCTAAATCAATTCTTGAAATACCATTATTCATTGATGATACCCCTGCCATTAATATGGCTACACTTGCATCAAGAGCAAGAAGAATCAAACGAAAACATGGTCTTGGGATAATTATCATTGACTACCTGCAACTACTCAGGCCTGCAAAAGTATTACGCAATGATGGTCGCGTCCAAGAGGTATCAGAAATAACACAAGGCTTAAAAGCTCTAGCAAAAGAAATGAATATCCCAATTCTTGCATTATCTCAATTATCAAGACAAGTCGAGCAACGTGACGATAAAAAGCCACAATTATCTGATCTAAGAGAGTCTGGATCAATTGAACAAGACTCTGACGTTGTTATGTTTATTTTTAGAGAAGAATATTATCTTGAAAAAACTGCCCCTGCCCCAGGTACAGCTGATTACATTGACTGGCAACAAAAAATGGATGAGGTTCATGGGCAAGCTGAGCTTCTCATAAGTAAACAAAGACACGGACCGACAGGAAATATTAGATTGAGCTTTGAGAGTAAATTTACTCGTTTTGGGAATTATATAAGTAACGACCAAGTGAAAGATTACGACTAAGTCTACTAATAAATAAATGAGTGAATCAAAAAAATTAAGTCCTCATGTTATTCTTGAAATAAATCTAAAGAACTTAAAATTTAATTATTCAAAGATTAAAAAAAAAGTTTCAAAGAAAACAATAGTAGCTGCAACTGTCAAAGCAGATGGGTATGGTTTAGGGTCATATGCAGTAGTAAAATCTCTCATAAAAGAAAAATGCAATGTTTTTTTTGTAGCTACATTGGATGAGGCAATTTCATTAAGAAAAAAATTTAAAAAAATTCAACTTCAAGTTTTAAATGGATTTCATAGTGAGAGAGTAAAGGATTATGATAAATATAACATCATACCTATTATTAATTCTCTAAAACAATTAGAAGATATCGAGAATTATTCAAAAAAAACAAAAAAAATGAATATATCTATTCATTTTGATACAGGCATGTCGAGACTTGGACTTGATAATTCCGAAACAGAACATCTTTTAAGGAAAAAAGAAATACTTATCAGACATTCAAATTTAAAAATGGTTATGAGCCATCTTGCATGTGGTGACGAGCCAAAACATAAAAAGAATCTAGCTCAATTAAAATCATTTAAAAAAATATGTGCACACTTTCCAAATGTAACAAAAAGCTTATCAAATTCTGCGGGTATTTTACTTGGACGAAATTATGATTTTGACCTTGTAAGACCAGGAATTTCTCTTTATGGAGGACATTGTCAAAAGAACCAAAATACATCTATATATAAAGATGTAATTTCATTGAAATCAAAAATCATACAAAAAAGAATAATTTATAAAGACGATACTGTTGGATATGGAGGAACTTTCAGGGCAAAAAATAAGATGTTAATTGGTACGCTCCCAATCGGGTATGCCGATGGATTCTTCCGATCCTTTTCAAATAAGGGTAGTTTTTATTTGTTTGGAAAAAAAGTACCAATTATTGGTAGAATTTCAATGGACCTTACTACAATTGATTTAACTTCATTGAGAAATAAAAATTTAAATAAAAATGTCCTTGTTGAGGTTATTGGTAGCAAAAATAATGTTAATGATCTATCAAAAATAATCTCAACAATTTCTTACGAAATATTAACTAGCCTAGGCAAGCGTTATCAAAGACGATATATTTCTTAAATGTCTTTATTCTTAGATACAATTCTTGGTAAGAAAAGGAATCTTTTCTTTATATGTTTACTATTCATATTATCATTCTTTGGATTTCAATCATTAAATCTAAAACTTGATGCCTCATCAGATACACTTATTCTTGAAAATGATAAGGATTTAATTGCCACTAGAGAGGTATCTGATACGTATTCTTCAAATGAATTTTTAATAATAACTCTAAGTGATGCCGATGGAATTGTTACAACAAAAAATATTAAATTTATTACAACACTAGATCAAAAAATAAATCAATTTGACTGGGTAGTCTCAACCCAGAGTATTCTTGATGCGCCCCTATTAACTATAAACAATCAATCTTTATCCGACCTTGCAAATGAAATTAAAACTCTAAAAGATACTGGAATAAATATAATTGATGCGGAGGAAGAATTAAAGAAAAGCCCAATATTTAGAGAACTTGTAATAAGTGAAGATGGAAGCACGTCTGCTATTTTAATTAATCTAAGAGAAAATGAACGTCTTAATGAATTAATTAAGTTAAGATCTGAGAAATTATCAAATAATAAAAGGAAGATTATTAATCAAGAGTATGAAAATATAAAAAAGACGAATGACAAAAAAAGAAGTCAAAATATATTTGAAATAAGAAATCTAATTAAAGAATTATCTAATCAAGGTATTGAGATGCATCTTGGTGGCATACCAATGATAGCAGATGATACGATTACATTTGTCAAAAACGATATGATTGTTTTTGGCTTTGGGGTTTTAATCTTTATTTTGCTGGTACTTTATCTAATCTTTAGGAGCCCAATTTGGATTGCAATTGCACTTTCTAATTGTATAGTCTCATTAATACTGATGGTAGGAGTTGTATCATCCTTAAATTGGAAAATAACTGTCATTTCATCAAATTTCATATCACTTATGCTGATACTATCTTTATCAATGACTGTGCACATCATCGTAAGGTATAGACAGATAATTAATGATAACGAAAACTTAGGAAGAATAGACTTAATAAAGAACTGTTGTTTAAAAATGGTCTACCCTTGCTTGTTTACGGCTCTTACAACAATATTTGCATTTGGCACTTTATATTCAAGTGGAATTAAGCCAGTAATGGATTTTGGTCTTATGATGTGCTTAGGATTAACTATTACATTAGTGACAAGTTTTATTTATCTTCCAATTATACTAAGCTTCTTCAGCTTGAAAAATGATGTAAATTTAACAAGTAATAATAGTAATAACATTTTACTTCGGCTTGCAAAAAATTATCAGTTCTTAGTTATCATTTCTTTCTTATTTATGCTCATAGTGGGCATTTATGGAGTTCAATTATTAAAAGTTGAAAATAGTTTCGTAGACTATTTCAAGAAAGATACAGAAATTTATAAGGGAATGAAAAAGATTGATCAAGAGCTTGGTGGCACAACACCTCTAGACATAATAATTCAATTTAATTCAGATGATGACAATAATATTGATGAAATAGATGAAGATTTTCTAGACTTTGAGATTGATTACAATCCTGAAGATTACTGGTTTACAAAAGAAAAAATTAATATTGTTAAAGATATTCATGATCATTTAGATAGCTATCCATTTTCAGGAAAGATATTATCACTTGCTTCATTAGTGCGAACAGCCGAACAATTAAATGATAATAAAGAGTTTGATGCTCTCGAGCTTGGAATACTCTACAAAAAGTTACCTTCAGATTTAAAAAACCAAATTCTAAGTCCTTATCTATCTATTGAAAAAAACCAAGCTCGTATTTCAATGAGAATAATTGATACTCATAAAGAATTAAGACGTAATGAATTTGTCGAAAATTTAACTACGTATATCAATGAAAATTTTAGTTCTGACGCATACCAAGTATCTATTTCTGGCATATTAATCCTATACAATAATATGCTTCAGAGCTTGTTTGACTCACAAATAAAGTCTCTATTAATAGTAATGGTTGGTATATTTTTTATGTTATCGATTTTATTCAGATCTCTTCAAATTGCCTTAGTAACTATTGTACCGAATATAATTGCATGCTTTACAATTTTAGGAACAATGGGTCTGTTAAATATTCCATTAGACCTTATGACCATCACAATTGCATCAATAACAATTGGAATTGCTGTTGATAATTGTATTCACTATGTTTATCGCTATAAAGAATATTACAATCAAACTAACAATCACCTTGAAACTATTGCTCTTTGTCAAAATACTGTTGGAAGAGCAATACAAAATACTTCATCTACAATAATCGCAGGATTTTCAATACTAATATTTTCAAACTTTTACCCAACTATATATTTTGGAATATTTACTGCAATGGCAATGTTCATAGCTCTATTAGGAAGCTTGACCTTGCTCCCCAGCCTTTTAAAATATATTAAGGTTTAGAAATGTTCGATATTAATTTTGGAGATCTAATAAATTTTTTTGATTTATCGGTATTAATCATATTGTTTATTTCGTGTTTTTTTGCTTTCAAAAATGGACTCATCAAAAGTATTTTTAACTTAGGAAAATGGATCGCTATTATTATTCTTATAAAGCTCAGCTTTAATATATTTCGTCCATATGTTGATGAATATATTCAAAATTCAACCATTGCTGACATTTGCATTTTTTTATCGGTTTTAATTTGCTCATATATTTTACTCTCAACATTTAATCGAATAATGATTGGTATTATACAGCCAAGTAAATCTGGGCTTGCAGACTATATGTTTGGATCGATATTTGGCCTAATAAGAGGGTATATTATAGTTGTACTAATTTTTTCATCAATAAGTGCCTCTTTTCCCTATTCATCCTGGCCTAAATTCGCTCAAAATGGAACACTGATAGAAATAATCATATATGGAAATGAGTTTTTGAACACGATACCTCAGAGAATTGAAGATGCAGGCAAATACATTGCCTAAAAACGATAGAAAAGTTGGAATGATAACTGGTGCCTCTTCAGGAATTGGATACAGTTTAGCCTTAAAAATATCTGAGCAATTTGACCATTTATATATCTCTAGTCGAAGGATTTCTGAGCTTGAAAAACTGAATGACAAAATAATCAAAAATAATTGTGAATGTACAATTGTTCCTTTAGATCTGAAAAAAATTGATCTATTAGATGAATTAGCTTCTCAGATATTTTCAAAAGAAGGAAAGTTGGATCTACTTTTGTCTGCTGCAGGTATTAATTATAACTTAAGCCCAGTTACATCAATAAAAGAGGATGAATTCAGAGAGTCATTTGAGATTAATCTTTTATCAAATTTAAAGCTATTAAGATCCTTTCAGCCAATACTTAAATCATCAAATGAGTCTAAAATAATAGTGATTTCATCAAAATTAGAGAGAAAAAATAGACCTTTTTGGGGTGGCAATGATTCTCTCGTAAGCGGACTTCATAAGATAGTGCTTACTTTTGCTGAAGAAAATAAAAATACATGCATATCAACAAATATTGTTTGCCCTAACGGTGTAGATACAGACTATAGAAATACATTTATGCCAGGAGAAGATAAATCGAAATTAATGACGGTCCATGAGTTTGCAGAAGAGTTCCATAAGTTATTTAATAATGAATTAAAAAGTAATGGAAAAATTTTTACAGTTTAAGAACTATAAGGATTTGATGAGCTTATAAATGAAAGATTTATTGGAACACCCATCAAAGAAAATTTCTTTCTAAATTGTTTTTCAAAAAAACGAGTAAAGATTTTAGGAGCTCTTTTTTTAGAGTTAATAAATACTTTAAATGATAATAATTGCTTATCTGTCTGTACCATATATTTTGGTTTGATTTCAATACTTTTAACCCTTGGTAATTTATTATTATTTTGAAGTTCTTTAAGAAAATTATTTAATTTATTTTTATCAATTCTTTTTTTTAAGAGAGTACGTTTATTTAAAATTTTACTTAAAATACCATCAATATTTTTATTTGATAAAGCTGATATATAATCAATATTTATTTCATTATGTTGACTATAATTTGTTTCTAAAATTCTCTATTTCATTTCTAAATTCTTTTTTATCTTCGATTAGATCAAACTTATTAAAAATGATAAAAAGTATTTTTTTTCTATCAAGGGCTAGATCAGCTATACGAAAATCTTGTTTTGTAAAATTTTCAGTTGCATCAATTAATAGCAAGGTGGCATCAATCTTATTGATCAACTTTAAAACTTTTTGATTCCTAGACGTCTCATCTTTATCATAGATTTTATTTTTTCTTCTTAGTCCAGGCGTATCATGAATAACAAATTTAATATCATTGAACTCAAAAGAGTTCGTAAATAATGTTTTAGTTAATCCATACTCGTCTCCTGTTGGAGAGATATCTTCTTTTAAAAGATTATTAAAAAGAGTAGATTTTCCAGAGTTTGGCTTGCCGACTATAATGAAGTTTATTTCATTAGTATTTGATTCATCTGAGTCTATAAATGTTTGCTTTTTCATCTGTTATAAAAATTTGATCACTGAGGATTATTAATGGTGAATAGATATTCTTAATCCCTAATTTCTCTTCATTCATTATCTCACCATTGAAAGGAGATAAAGTTAAAATATCACCAAAATAGGATATTAAATGTAAATTTTCATTAATAAGATAAGGTCCTGTCCATAAATTAAGATTTTTTGAGTCTGTTCCTCTTCTGTATTTTTCTAATTCGGTAATCCAATAAATCTCTCCTGTTGTCTTATTAATACATATAACCCTCGCTTCATTATCAATTAAGTATATTTGATTTGCTGAGATGATAGGTGTTTGAGATCCAGATATATCAATACTCCAATTTCTACTTCCATTAATAATACTATTTGATATTAAGCGGCCATTGGTACTAAGGGAAAAAATATTGCTTCCAGAGATAACCGGATTAGCTGATATATCTTTTAAATCAAAATTTGAAATAATTGATATCTTTGATGTGTTTTCCGACCAAACAGGCTGACCATCATCGTATTTAAAGGCAATTATCTCTCCATTACTAAATGGTGCAATTACAATATTTTCTATTGCAACGGGTGAAGCAGTAAATAAATTCTTTTTAGTTTCTTCAATTGTTTGAAATGACCATAGAATTTCACCTGTTTTAAATGATAATGAAAAAATTCTATTATCAGCAGAAATAAAGAAGACCTGGTCTCTATATATTAGTGGAGCAGATAGTATGGGGAAATCAATCTGTGTTTCCCAATTTATTTTAGAACTACTTATGCTAATTGATTTTATCTGGCCATATGCATCAACAAAGATAATTGTATTGTCAAAATAAGTTATACCACCTCTTACAACTTCATATTTTTCAACATCGTCATTTTTGATATCTATATTTATTATTTCCTCTTTACCTTCGACTTTCTTACACACTAGAAAACCTTTTTTCTGCACATGACATAAGTTGCCCTCAAAATAAATTGGCTGAATTAAATTAATATAATTTGATGAACCTGAAAAAATTTTTTTCTTATCTTTAAATCCAGCATTTGTTTTTATGTGAGCAATATTATTTTGAGGATTTTGATAATTTTTTGTCCAATACTTAAACTCTCTAGATTTTTCCAAAACTATTTCAGAGTTATCCAGTGTTATTGTTTCAGAAAGTTCAGCGCTATATGTCAATACCTCAAATGTGTTTTCTTTATTATCTTCTATCTTTTTATTTGACGCACAATTAGACAAAAACATACTGACACAAAATAAGAGTAAAAAAAAATTTAATCTGTTCATTGATTGGCAATCTTGATAAATACTGCTGATCTATTTTTAATTTCTGCAGGCAGATTATTGGTTTTTGACAATTCAGAGAATTTTTTAATTGCATCTTCTTTTTGGCCTTCTATTAAAAATTTAATTGCAATTAATTCTTCTGTTAAATAAAAAGCATCTACCTCTGAAATGAGCTTATTTTGATATGATTTAATTTCTTCTAAGCTTAGTGTTTCAATATTAATCATCAACAGTTTATATATCGCAACATCATGATGAATTTTATTTAAATCATTATTATTGATGGCTTCACTGAGTAATAAGGTGGCTTGATCAATTTGACCAGACGCAACTAAAAGATCTGATCTTTTTAAAAGATTCATTCCATTTAAAAATAAATTAGATGTGTTACCTGAGTCTGAAAGTTTTTCAAAAGTATCATCTGAATTATTTTCAATAATATTAATATACTCTGCAAAAAGCATTTCATTTTTATCGACTTGATAGCCTGAATAAAATTGAATACCTGCAAGTGTTCCAACAATAATAACAATAATTCCTATTACATATATCCCATATTTTCGAAATAAATTTATATAACGTTCTTTTCTAATATCTTCATCAACTTCTCTAAATATATTTGCCATAAGTTAACTCTCTTTTTTTACAATTGTAGGTCTCATGCCATAAACATGATTTTTACTTGGAAACTCTCTACTAGTTACTTCTTTTCGGTATTGTACTGCAGCATCTTTAATTAGTTCTCCTATGTTAATATATTGTTTAACAAATTTAGGTGAAATATCTGTTAGGCCTACCATATCTTCAGTTACAAGTATTTGACCATCACATTTTGACGAAGCTCCAATTCCTATGGTTGGAATTGACACCAATTCAGTAATTTCAGCCGCTAATGGTTCAGCCATTCCTTCAAGAACAACTGAAAAAGCACCTGCCTCCTCTAATGCTTTTGCATCATCAATAAATTTAGCCCAATCAAATTTATTTCTTCCTTTTATTTTATATCCACCATCAACTAACACACTTTGTGGTTGAAGTCCGATATGTCCCATTACTGGAATACCTCTGCCAGTAAGATACTTAACTGTATCAAACATATTTTGACCACCTTCAATTTTAATTGCAGAACAGTGAGTTTCTTTCATTACTTTGGCCGCATTCTTAAATGCAACATCCACAGACTCTTCATATGTTCCAAATGGCATATCGGTAACAATGCATGCTTTTGATGTCGATCTCACAACTGCCTGGGAATGGTTAATCATTTGTTGAAGCGTTACAGAAAGAGTGTTTTCGTGATCATACAAAACCATTCCAAGAGAATCTCCTACTAAGAGCAAATCTGCTTCCTCATCTAAAACCCGTCCAATTGTTGCTGTATATGCGGTTAAACAAACAATTGGGGTCTTAGATTTCATTTCTTTGATATCTATGACTGATTTTCTATTCATCGATCGGGTTATAGTCCATAAATACTATTTTTTCCACCCTAAGCTTAATGATAAATAGAGAAATTAGCCGTTTTTAAAAGTAAATTAAGAGAGGATTTAGGGCTTTATTGGCTTTTAATTGGCTTGATCTGACTTTCCAACATGCCTTCATCTCCAAAACACCACTGCTCAACAACTTTGTTATTGTGTATTTTATAAATTGAAACCTCTTCGAATTCTATTTCATTGCCTGAGAGAGAATGAATTCCCGATGAAAGATACCTTGTCACAACACGATCACCACTTACAATGAGATCTAATATATTTTCATTCCATTCATAAAAAATATCATGAGTTTCTCTAATTGATTGCTTTATGTTTTCAATACCTTCAGACTCTCCTCCCCAACTAGTTGGCCAATGAACTATAAAACTATTTGAGTAAACATTTTCTACGTCATTAAGATTGCAATCATTCCAAATATTATGAAGTCTTTTTATTAAGGCTATATTTTTATTATCATCATTCATATAGACTGAGACTGAGATTGAACTTAAATAAAAACACCTTCACTCCTAAGAAGGTTTCTTTTAGTTTTAATTCCCCCTTTACCACTATAACCGCCTAATCTACCATCAGACCTTATTACTCTATGACAGGGTATTTTAATGGGAAAAGGATTTTTACCACAAGCATTAGCTACTGCTCTTGATGCCTTTGGTTTACGAATTGATCTTGCTAATTCTTTATAAGTCTTCACTTTTCCTTTTGGAATTTTTGAAATTGCATTCCAAACTTTTATTTGAAAATCTGTTCCCTTTAATTTTTTCTTATAGGTCATCCATAATCTCTCTATAGTGAAAGTAGTTTATACCTTTAGTTTTAGAATTCGTCATATGTAATGCAATAGATTCTGCTCTGATACTTCTATATTTACTCATCTTGCCTAAAAGTAGTGGATCAATTAAGCATGCTAATCGTTGACCAATATTTTCTAAAAATCTTTTCTTTTCTCTCTTTCCAATTAAAAGGCCTGGTTGATAAATGTTTATTGTCTCAAAACTCATACCTATAATCTTTTTAATAAGAAGACCCTTCATCTTTAAATAAAAATTTTTAGAGTTCTCATCTGCGCTAACAGATGAAACTAAACTAATTTGGTTCGTGCCATTTTTTTTGACTTTTTCAGCTATTTTTACACAGTAGTCTACATCAACTTTTTTGAATTCTTCTTTGCTACCAGCTATCTTAATGGTCGTTCCTAGACAGATACACACATGCTCAATTTGAGGAAAAGAAATATTTTCTAATGATTGATTAAAATCTATTAAAAGTTCGTCAACATTAACTGGTAAATTAGATATTTTGCGGCGCGTTAGCGCAATTGTTTTTATTTCTAAGTTACTCAAACATTTTATTAAGTTGCTTCCAACAAGTCCGGTTGATCCGACTACTAAGTAATTATATTTCATAATCAAATTTATCCCTCACTTGTATTATTCTCATATAGATCTCGAAGATAAACAATTACCGCAATCCAAATTATAACAAAACTAATTAATTTAATCATAGAGAATGCTTCATTGTAATAAAAGTAACCTAGAATAAATTGAAATGTTGGTGTTATATAAAAAATCATTCCTGTAGCGCCTAAACCACTCAACTCTACACCTCTTACATATAAAAAAAGTGGTATTACCGTCATTGGACCCGCTAATAGGAGAATGAGGCTTAATGATATATTTGAAAGATTAAAGTCGTTAAGTCCATATGAAGTTAAAACGTAAAAAGCAATAAGAGCAAAAGGAAGCATAAAAAGACTTTCTACAAGTAAGCCAATATCAGTATCAACACTTATCTTTTTTCTTAATAAATTATAAAATCCCCAACTTAGAGCTACGATTAAACCTACCCACGGTAAAGATTGATAATTGAATATCAGTAAAAAGAATATTGACCCTAATACAAAGCAAATTGATACAATTCGTTTTACATTAAGTTTTTCTTTAAAGAAAATATATCCAAGGAAGACGCTCAAAATTGGCATAATAAAATAGCCAAAGCTTGCATTAATTATTTGATCAGATGAAACTGCATAAATCCAAACTGCCCAATTTGTAAATATTAAAAATCCTGAGAAAAATAATGTAATAAGGTTTTTTTTAATTTTTATTATTTCAAAAAAGATATTCCATTTTGAAAGATATGAAGTGGTTATAATTAAAAAAAGCGAAGTCCAAATTGCTCTATGTAATACAGACTCTATATGTCCTACGAATGAGATATATTCAAAATAAATGACACCCAGCACTCCCCACCATAATGAGCCTGTTGCAGCAAATATGATACCTTTATTAAATTCTGAGGAATTCATTAAATAGGTTTTGAGTAAGATTTCATTTATAAATTTATCTCACCTCTTAAAAAAGTGATAGCTTCTCCTCCGATTGATACTCTGTCATTATTATCAATACAATGAATTTTTCCACCTCTTTCGGAAAGTTGGTAAGCTAACATTTCTTTTTTATTTAATATTTTTGACCAATAAGGAATTAATTCACAATGAGCAGATCCAGTCACAGGGTCTTCAGGAATTCCTAACTTTGGTGCAAAATTTCTTGATACAAAATCAGCTTTATCGCCTATAGCGGTGACAACAACTGCTGGATACTCTAATTCTTTTAATTTTTCCATATCAGGGTAAATAGACTTTATATCGTCCTCATCATCATAAACTGCTATCGCATCTCTATGAGCTAAGACTTTTTTTGGTTTTTTGCCTAAAGCATCGTGAAAGGTATCAATATCCTGCAATGGCTGTGGAAGTCTGGATGGGAAATCCATGAGATATAAATTATCCTTAAGTATTACTTTTAAAGTATCACCAAGTTTAGTTTTAAATATTACTTCTTTACCACCTAAATTAAATTCATTAAAAATTATATGGGCGGTTGCTAACGTGGGGTGTCCAGCAAGATCCAGTTCAGCTTTAGGAGTAAACCATCTAATTTGAAAAGAGCCACTGTCTTCTAAAAAAAATGCAGTTTCAGATAAATTATTTTCCATCGCTATATTTTGCATTATATGGTCAGGCAACCATTAATCAAGAGGGCATACAGCAGCTGGGTTTCCCCTAAAAAGCTCAGAAGCAAAAGCGTCCACTTGGTAAATTGGAATCTTCATATAATTTTAAAAGTATGCTTTTGATAAGTACCCAACAATACCAAAAAGGTATATTAACAGGAAGATAAAATTCACCCATTTTAATTGAGGCTCAGTGTGTAACCATGCCATATAAATCCAAATCAAACAAAATGGGAAAGAGAAAAACATAGCAAGAGGATACCAGTCAAAAATAATTGCTAAGGCGCTAAGTATACCGAGTAGCAGAGCAAAATTCTTTAAAATTTTTTCAGTCTTTAATGAGATTGATAATGGAAATAATTTTACAAAAATATGATTAATTAATCTGTCCATTGACAGACTTGTATTCTAACTATTGCAACTATTCAAATAATTTCTTATTCCCACTCAATAGTGCCAGTTTGCAGAAGCCTTGTATTACAACGCTTACAATGGCTGTTTTTAAAGTGTGTAAGTTTTGTGTAGGTTTGTAATTGATTCATTTTTCAAAAATAAACAAAAATAGACCCTATCAATATTGATCCCAATAATAATATAA
>JAQWTH010000021.1 GCA_029242795.1 Candidatus Pelagibacterales bacterium
GATACTATTTTCTTTTTTAAATTCTGAAGCAAGGTATTCTAATATCCTAGCATCAAAATCTTCGCCTCCCAGGAAAGTATCGCCGTTAGTAGATTTAACTTCAAAAACACCATCACCGATCTCAAGAATGGAAACATCAAAAGTACCCCCACCTAAGTCATATACAGCAATAGTTTTACCATCTTTTTTATCGAGACCATATGCAAGAGCAGCTGCAGTAGGCTCATTAACAATTCTCTCAACTTCAAGTCCAGCAATTTTACCAGCATCTTTAGTTGCTTGTCTTTGAGCATCATTAAAATAGGCTGGAACAGTAATTACAGCCTTATCAACTTTTTCACCAAGATATCTTTCAGCATCTTCTTTTAATTTTTGAAGTATGAATGCTGAAATTTGAGATGGAGAATATTTTTCGTTATTCGCCTCTACCCAAGCATCACCACTTTCAGCCTTAATAATTTTGAACGGAACCATTTCAGCATCTTTTTGGACTGTTGGATCATTGAATGATCTACCTATAAGTCTTTTGATGGCAAATAGAGTATTTTCGGGATTTGTAACACCCTGTCTTTTTGCAGGTTGTCCAACCATTTTTTCTGAGTTTTCGTCAAACCCTACGATTGATGGCGTTGTTCTTGCTCCTTCAGAGTTTTCAATTACTTTAGAATTCTTTCCGTCCATAATTGAAATACAACAATTTGTTGTACCTAAATCTATCCCGATAACCTTACTCATATTTGATCCTTAATATTGTTTGACTTATATATAGGTAGTACATATCTGCACTACAACCCCCATTAGACACAAAATTAAAAGAAAATTTGATATAAAAAAAACAACTATATTATTGAAAAAATTAGCTTTTTTTTGATTTGAAAACTCCTACCATCGCAGGCCTTAAAAGTCTGTCGCCAATTGTATACCCATCTTGTATTACTTCTGAAATTTTTCCAGACTCGGAATCTTTACCTTCAACTTCAAACATTGCCTGATGTAAATTTGGGTCAAATGGCTCATCTATAGTATTAATCTTATCAATCTTAAATTTTTCTAATGAGCTGATTAATTGTTTTTCTGTTAGTTCAATTCCTTCTACAAAAGTGGATAGAGCGTTTTTATCTTCTTTTTTATCTTCAATTGACTTTATAGCTCTTTGCAGATTATCAACAACAGCGAGTATTTCTTTGGCAAAATTAGAAACTATATAATTCCCTAGATCTTCTTTTTCTCTTTCTAATCTTCTTCTTAAGTTTTCACTGTCTGCAAGGGTTCTGAGGACTTGTTCTTGAGCTTCGGCAAGTTTTTCTTCAATAGATTTTTCTTCACTTAGATTTTCATTTTTATCATTACTGTCGTTGTCATTGATCATTTTTTCTTGATCAAGATCAGTCATTTCTGTATCTAAATTTTTTTTATCTTTCTCGTTTTTTTTATCTTTTTTTGTCATAGGGAGAAAATATATTTTTTAATTCAATTAACATGTAATGATCTATATAATTTTCGTCAATAGGTGAAAAAAATGTTTTTATTAAATGAATGAGAAAAAATAGAAAAATAAACGAGTTAAGGAAAATAGAGATAATTCCTAATTTTTCACCAAATGCTGAAGGGTCATGTTTGATTAAGTGTGGAGAAACTCACGTTCTTTGTAACGCTTCAGTAGATGAAAATATACCACGTTGGTTGAAAGGACAAGATAGAGGGTGGATTACTGCTGAATATGGAATGTTGCCAAGATCGACGCTTGATAGAATGAATAGAGAGTCAAAGCTTGGAAAACAATCAGGTAGAACTCAAGAAATTCAGAGGCTGATTGGTCGATCGTTAAGATCAGTTACGGATCTACATAAGTTAAAAAATTATCAAGTCATTATTGATTGTGATGTTTTGCAAGCTGATGGCGGAACACGAACTGCTGCTATAACGGGTGCATTTATAGCTCTAAAACTGTGTATTAATAAATTAATTAAACAAAAAAAGATTAAATCTGATCCAATAACTGAAAGCTTAGCAGCCATTAGTTGTGGTGTAATTGAAAATGAAACTTATCTTGATCTTGATTATAGTGAAGATCTAGGTGCTGAAGTAGATGCAAATTTTGTGATTACAGAAAATGAAAAATTAGTTGAGATACAGATGACTTCTGAAGAAAGGCTATGCAGTGAAGATAATTTTCAGCAAATGTTAACTATAGCAAAAAATGGTATAAAGCAGTTAATAGAGATACAAAAAAAAATACTTTCTAATTAATCAAATATGAAAGAAATTGTAATAGCCTCTCATAATGATGGAAAAGTTGAGGAAATAAGAGGTCTTTTAAAAAAATATAAATTCAAAATTTTTTCGCTTAAAAAATTTTCACATATTGAGCCAAAAGAGAATGGTAAAACTTTTATAGAAAACTCAGTTGTCAAAGCTGTAAGCGCTCTAAAAATTACTGGATTACCATCTATTTCAGATGATAGCGGCCTATGTATTCCTGCATTAAATAATGATCCTGGCATTTACTCAGCTAGGTGGGCTGGTAAAGGAAAAAATTTTGATTTAGCGGCAAAAAAAATTGAAAAAAAATTATTTGAAAAATTTAAAAATAAACAAAAATTATTTAAAGCCTTCTTTTGTTGTGCGTTAACCATTGCATTGCCTGATGGAACAATAAAGTCATTTGAAGGAAAAGTCTTTGGAACGCTTCAGTTTCCACCGAAAGGAGAGAATGGTTTTGGATATGATCCAATATTTATTCCAAAAGGATATAAAAAAACTTTTGGAGAAATGAAGTACTCATTTAAAGAAAGAATTAGCCATAGGCAGAAAGCTTTTAAAAAATTACAAAATTTTATTTCTAAAATTTAATTTTTAATCTTTATAATTTTTTCATTTTTAATTCTGTATAGTGCTAGCTTTCTTTCTACTACTCCGTCCTCATTAAACTTGAACATTCCAGTTAGTCCACTAAAGCCCATTTCAGTTAAAATATTTTCCTTATTTATTCTAAGATTCTGATTATTTAAACTTGAAATAATTCCAACAGCATCGAATCCGTATATTGCAATTGGATGAGGAACTTCATTATATAAAGTTTGATAGAGATCATTGAATATTTTTGTCTTATCTTTTTCTAATGAGACAAAAATAGAATTATCTAATCCAGGCTCCTTTATTATTGCATCCTTGTTCCAAAGTGAAGTTCCAAAATATTGAATTTTTTTTGGATCTACGTCATAATATGGCAGCGTTGAACTTAAAAGAGATAATTGCTGAAAGCTCTCCACTGCAATATAAAGAGAGTCAAACTTTAAGTCCCCATATGTATCATTTCTTTGTAAAACTTTGATTTCTTTTTTCGATTTTTCTGTATTTTCTTTTTTTAGTAATTCTATTTTATCTAATAAATTTTGACTTCTATTGTCGTAATCAGATATTAGTTTAGCAACTTCATAGAAATTAGGATTTTTTGGATCAAAAAAAACTTTAGACAAAATACTTATATCTTTATTTAATGTCGAATATTCAAAATGTTGAATGACAGTATTACCGTAAATATTTTCAGGTGCAATTATTGCAAACTTTTTTAAATTATTATTTTCTGCATAATTAATTATTGATTTAATTTCGTCTTTTAGTGTTAACCCACTGATAAAAATATTTTCATTTGCAATATTTAAATTATTAGAAAAAGTTATAGTTTGAATCTTATTGCCAGAAGAGAGAGATTTTAGTTCATTAACCTTATCAGAGAAAACTGGACCAAGAATAATATCAATATTCAAATCCAAAAATTCGTAATATGATTTTGTGACACCCTCAATAGATGATGTATCCCTAACAAATATTTTAATATTTTTATTTTGTGTTTTATAAAGAGCAAGATGTATGGCATTTAATAGAGACTTTCCTATTCTATAATTTTGACCTTTCATGGGCAGTAATAGACCAACTCTTATTTCTTCATTTTCCTCAAATTCTGTTTTTGTGATGGGAAAATCACTTAATGTTTTTTCAATATTAGAGTTATTATTTAAGACTTTTGTTGTAGATTGGGTTGTTTGACAACTTAAGGCAATTAAAGAACTAAATATTATTAGGTAAAGAGTTTTTGTTATTTTCTTTTTTATATGAGTACAAAATTTAATTTCGAGTATATTCATGAGCTTTTAAATAATTCAAGTATTGAAGCAGGATTATATATTATTGCAACACCTATAGGAAATTTGTCTGATATTACTATAAGAGCTCTTAATATCCTCGCCTCATCCAAATTGGTTTATTGTGAAGATACACGTGTCAGTAAAAAGCTAACTTCAAAATATGGTATAAATTGTAAATTAAAGCCTTTCCATAAATTTAATTCAAAATCCTTGATACCTGAAATAATTGAAAAGTTGGAAAATAATGAAATAATTTCACTCATTTCTGATGCTGGAACTCCTTTAATCTCTGACCCTGGTTATGATTTGATAAATAAATGAATAGAGAGAAATATTCGATTTTATTCAATTCCTGGTGCGTCATCTGTAATAGGCTCCCTTATTGCCTCTGGTATGCCAACAAATAATTTTACTTTTTTAGGGTTTGTTCCACGAGTAAAAAAAGATAAGAAAATTTTTTTTGAAATAATTAATTCGTCTTTAGCAACATCAATTTTTTATGAATCACCAAAGAGAATAAAGCCCTCGATTAATTTGTGTAGTGAAATAATCAAAAATAGAAAAATTTCTATAGTTCGAGAACTAACAAAAAAAAATGAAGAAATTATCAATGGTGACATTATTTCTGTGAAAAAGTTATTAGATAAAAGAGAAGAAATAAAAGGAGAAATAACAATACTTATTGAGCCCACTAAAGAAACAAGAAAAGAATATGATGATTTTTTTTTAATAAAAAAAATTAAGAAAGAATTAACTAAAAATAAACCACTTTCTCAAATATCTGCTGAAATTTCAGACACATATAATGTATCGAAGAGAAGAGTTTACCAGTTATGTCTTGACCTAAAAGACAAATTTTAAATCTATTTAGTTTTTAAGAACTGCTGTATATTTAGAACATGATAAAAATATTTATTTCTTTAAGTATATTACTTATCTTTACAGGATGTGCTCAAATAGCTGTTGGAGGAATTTCGAAGAGTGTAATGATTGCTAAAGAAGAAAGAACAGTTGGTACATTTATTGATGATACTTTAATTGCAGCTAAACTTAAAAATTTATACTTTAATAATAATGAGAAAATATTTTTTAATGTTGATGTAGAAGTTAATGAAGGACGTGTATTACTTATAGGTACTGTTGAAACAAGCGACATTCGTATAGAAGCTACAAAACTAGCTTGGGGTATTAGTGATGTTGTGACTGTCATTAATGAAATTCAGATTTCAGATAATGATAATATATTAGATTATGCTGATGACTTAGTAATTACTACTAAAATAAATGCTAAGCTTCTTATCGATAAAGAAATTAATAATTTAAACTATAATATTGATACAGTTAATAAGATTGTTTATGTAATCGGGATTGCTCAAAATAAAAATGAGTTAGCAAATGTCATAGATGTTATTAACAGTGTGTATGGTGTTAAAGAAGTTATTAATTATGTTAGATTAAAAGAAGACCCCATACAAAATGCTGGTTAGTTTTCAAATTGATCACCCAGATTCTCTAAATTATAAAACAGATAGTACACTTCCAATGATCTTAGAGTCTCAAAAAAGAGGTTTCAAAAATTATGTGTTTCAACCTCAAAATGTATTTATGAATAATAAAGGCATATTCGCTTATGCCAATCAAATCAAATTTAAATCTCAATCACTTAATAGTTTTATTATCTCAAATGAAAAAATTTTAAACTTAAATAATTGCAAGTTTTTGTTCATCCGCCAAGACCCTCCCTTTGATATGACGTATATTACTTCGTTACATCTATTGGAGCTTTTAAGTAAAAAAGTAAGGATTGTAAATGATCCTAAAGGTATAAGAAATGCTCCTGAAAAAATCCTTATGCTACAATTTACAAAAATTATTCCACCAACACTTATTACTAGATCACTCAATGAAATAGAAAAATTTTCAAATAATTATAGTTCATTAATTATTAAGCCGTTGTATGGAAATGGTGGCGAAAGTGTTTTTCTATTAGAAAAAAAAGATAAAAATTTCAATCAAATAGTTGAAAACTTTTTAAATAAAAGTTCAGAGCCTTTTATACTTCAAAAATTTATTCCTGAAGTTAAAAAAGGTGATAAGCGAGTATTAATTGTTAATGGAAAACCTGTTGCAGCGGTTCGACGTATTCCAAAAATTAATGATATTAGATCTAATATTCATGTAGGCGGTACTGTACTTAAAACGAATTTAACTAAAAATGACCTAAAAATATGCGATACTATTAAAGATGAATTAATTAAAAATAAACTTTTTTTTGTTGGTATTGACATAATTGGAAATTATTTAACTGAAATAAATGTAACCTCTCCAACATGTATACAAGAAATAAAAAAACTTAGTAAGATAGATGTCTCAAGAAAAATTTGGGACGAACTTCTTTTATAATTTTTATGAGTATCCAATCTACAGTTCTTAATTTCTTTCTAAAGAAATTTGTAAAAAATACAAAACCTTCTCCAGATAAGTATTCCTATCAAGATATGAGAGATTTAATGAATAATAGTTTCGAAATGGGTGAAAAGAATTTTATTGAAAAACTTATCATCAAATCAACTTTTGCTAATAGAAGTTCTAGTATTAAAATAACCGAAACTGTTTTAGACGGTATTAGAACACTTAAAATAACGAGAGACGATAGTCAGAAAGAAAAATGTATTTTATATTTTCATGGTGGTGGATATATTGCAGGTTCACCAGAGACTCATCTAAACCTTCTTAAAGAAATATATAATAATTCAAAAATCACAATATATGCGATTGATTATTCTCTTTCTCCTGAAAGTAAGTTTCCTCTAGCGTTAAATGAAGCAGTAAGAAGTTACGCTGCTTTGAGAGATTTGGGGTATCAAGCAAATAATATTATAATTGGTGGAGACTCAGCGGGTGGAAATTTATCATTAGTTTGCACGCTTAAACTTCAGGAAAATAATCAAGAACTTCCGTCAAAACTTTTTTTACTCTCTCCATGGACAGATCTAACTGCTTCGGGCAAAAGTATAGAGTCAAATTCGATTAGTGATCCATATCTTTCTTATGATGATTTTCATTTAACCAAAAAATCAATGAAAAAAGTTGCTGAGACTTGGTATGCCACAGGTCACAATATTACTGATAAATTTATCTCACCACTGTTTGCGGAATATCATAATTTTCCTGAAACACTAATACAAGTCAGTGATATTGAAGTTCTCCTAAGTGATTCAGTGGATCTCGAGAGAAAAATGACATCAAGCAATAATAATGTTGTTATTAGTATCTACAAAAATGTACCTCATGTTTGGCAAATATTTGGATTTTTACCCGAGACTAAAGAAGCAATAAGAGAGATAGGTAATTTTATAAATAATTAATCTAACTTTTGAAAGCAGCTAATGCCGCAAGATTTACAACATCGGCTACATTAGCACCTAATGGAGCGATTTGTATTGGTTCGTTAAAGCCTACTAGATAAGGTCCAACTAAATTTCCACCACCTAACTCTTGAAGTAACTTAGTTGATATACTTGCGCTATGAATTGCAGGCATTATTAAAAGATTTGCAGGACCCGATAGTTTACAAAAGGGATAAAGGTTTAATAAATTTTCATTGACAGCAACATTTGCTCCCATTTCTCCATCGTATTCAAAATTCACTTCTCTGTTATCTAATATCTTTATTGCATCTCTTATATAGGCGGATCTCTCAGTAAAGGGTTTTCCAAAATTAGAATAAGATAATAAAGCTGCTCTTGGCTCTATTCCAAAAACTTCTCTTACAACTTCAGCGCTTTGGTGAGTAATATCAGCAAGTTCTTGTGCATTTGGCATATCATGTACATTTGTATCAGCAACAAAAATTGTTCGTCCATTACACAACATTACGGTTAGGCCCAAAATAGTTTTGTTGGGTATTGGGTCTAAAACATATTCAATACTCTCTAGTGATAATGCATAACTTCTATTGAGACCACAAATCATAGCATCAGCATCTTTTAAAGATACCATACATGCACCAAAAACGTTTCTTTCTTTTTTCAATAAATCTAAACAGTCTTTTTTAAGAAAACCTTTGCGCTGAAGTCTTTGATATATATGCTCTGCATATCTATCATGACTTGATTTATTTCTTGTATTATGAATTTCCATTTGATCAAAAAAATCTAGACCAATACTGTTCATTTTGTCTTTTATAATTTCTTCTCTACCAATTAAAATTGGAGTCCCCATTCCATTGTTTAAGAATATAGCTGCCGCTCTGATCATATCTTCTTCTTCACCCTCAGCAAAAATAACTCTTTTTGGATTTTCTTTCACATCTTGAAAAATACTTTGAAGTAGGCCTGCAGATGGATTTAATCTTGCAGAAAGCCTATTTGTATATGAATCCATGTCTACTATCGCTTTTCGAGCTACACCTGAGTCCATGGCCGCCTTTGCTACAGCTGGTGGAACCTTACTTATAAGTCTTGGATCAAATGTTGATGGTATAATATATTCTGGTCCATATTGAGGCCTTTTCCCTGGATATGCATTGGCCACTTCATCTGGAACATCTTCTTTAGCTAGTGATGCTATTGCTTTTGCAGCAGCAATTTTCATTTCTAAATTAATTGTAGTTGCTCTTACATCCAGCGCACCCCTAAAAATATATGGAAATCCAAGTACATTATTTACTTGGTTAGGATAATCTGATCGACCAGTTGCAATGATTGCATCAGGACGAACCTCTCTTACCATTTCTGGAAGTATTTCAGGTTCTGGATTGGCCATAGCAAATATGATTGGCTTATCATTCATGGACTCAACCATCTTTTGGGAAACAATTCCTCCTTTTGAAAGACCAAAAAAAATATCAGACTCTACTAGAGCTTCTTCTAATGTTCTTAACTTTGTTTTTATTGCATGAGCTGATTTCCATTGGTTTAAATTTCCTTTTCTTTCGGTGTGAATAACCCCTTTGGTATCACACAGAATTGCATTTTCATGTGGCATCCCCATTGCTTTCAAGAGTTCTAAGCAGGCGATGCCTGCAGCGCCAGCTCCATTTACAACAATTTTAGCAGTCTTAAGATCTTTTCCAACAAGGTCTAATGCGTTAATAAGAGCAGCAGCTGAAATAATTGCAGTTCCGTGCTGATCGTCATGAAAAATCGGAATATCCATGAGCTCTCTAAGAGTATCTTCGATTATAAAACACTCTGGTGCTTTTATGTCTTCAAGATTGATACCTCCAAATGTAGGCCCTAAATATTTTACTGAATTTATAAATTCATCCGCATCCTCAGTATCTATTTCTAAATCAATTGAGTCGATATCTGCAAATCTTTTAAAAAGTACAGCCTTACCCTCCATAACTGGCTTAGATGCATGAGCACCTAAGTTTCCTAAACCTAATATTGCTGTACCATTTGATATAACCCCTACCAAATTACCTTTGCTTGTATAGTCAAAGATAGTATCAACATTTTCAGCAATCGCATTTACAGGAGACGCAACACCAGGCGAATAGGCAAGCGATAAATCTCTTTGAGTTTCAAGAGATTTAGTAGCTTTTATTTCAATTTTACCTGGCTTGCCCTCAGAATGAAAAAGCAATGCTTCTTTCTCAGTAAAGTGATTTTCTTTATTATTTTTAGTCATATCTTCAATTTTGATTACTTATATAGGTTTTTATCTGCTATTCAAATTCAAAACCTATATAATGATTTTTATGTATGTTTTTCTCAATTTTATTTTTAAATCTCAATAAATAAATGAAAATAATCAGGTCCTCTTTTACTTACTCAGCTTTTACTATGATTAGTAGAGTAGCAGGTTTTATCAGAGATATAATTTTTGCTAATTATCTTGGCTCTGGAGTCATTGCAGACGTATTTTATGTGGCTTTTAGATTTCCTAATACATTTAGAAGAATTTTTTCAGAAGGTGCGTTTAACTCAGCTTTTGTTCCAATATACTCAAAACTGATTAGTGAAGATAAGAATAAAGAAGCAAGTGAGTTTGCTGGCAACTCATTGTTAATTTTACTTTCATCAACAATTTTATTGGTTGTAATAATCGAAATTTTTATGCCTTCAATTTTAAGAATATTAGCACCAGGCTTTCATCAAGATCAAAATAAATTTGAAATGTTAATTACTTCGGCTCGAATTGTATTTCCATTTTTAATATTGATTAGCATTGTATCAATTCTATCTTCAATTCTCAATTCGCATGGTAGATTCGCATTATCAGCTGGGTTACCAGTGATATTAAATGTAATCTTATCTATTTCTGTCTTATTTGCGGCTTCTTATAACAATGATTATATTTTTTGGATGTCTTGGGCTGTTATCATCTCAGGTATGACCCAAATATTTTTTTTAATTTTATCTGTAAGAAAAAATAAAATTATCATTCAATTTTCTAAAAAATATCTGAGTAATCCTCTTATTAGATTTTATAAACTTTTTTTACCAAGTTTTTTGTCGTCGGGTATTTTGCAAATAAATATATTAATAGGAACTATTATTGCTTCTTATGAAATAGGTGCTGTATCTTTTCTTTATTATGCAGATCGTATCTATCAGCTTCCTCTTGCACTTATTGGTATTGCAATTGGTATCGTTTTACTTCCAAGTATCTCAAAACAAATTAAAGAAAACAAAAAATCAAGTATTAATAAAACAATTGAAAAAACCATTGTTTACTCAATGCTTCTAGCTATACCTGCTTCAGTTGCATTGTATGTGTTGCCAGAAATAATTATCTCTTTTTTATTTGAAAGAGGTGCATTTGATGCTATTTCCACTTACAACTCTTCGATGGCACTGAAAGTTTTTTCTTTGGGCCTGATAGCCTTTATTTTAGTAAAAATTCTGACACCAATTTTTTTTGCAAATGAAAATTCTAAACTTCCATTAAATTTTTCAATAATTACTGTAATCTTAAATACACTGTTAAGTATTTTTTTATTTCTTGAGTTCGGTTTTTTAGGTATTGCAGCTGCAACCGTTATTTCAAGCTGGTTTAATGTTTTATTGCTATACATTTACTTATTTAAAAATAAATATTTTAGTCATTCAAATGAGTTTTTTGCGCCGCTTTTTGTGATTTTAGTCGTCTCATTTTTACTAGGACTCTATCTATTTGCCATCAAAAATGTTTATTTATCTCTTTCTTTTTCAAATTTTTTCTATGATGCCTTATTTTTTATAACAATTTTAATTTCTGGATTAGTTGTATTTTTTACAATGATAAGTTTTTATAAACCGTTTAATTATGTTAATTTAAAAAAACAAATTTTAAGTGATGAGTGAAAATAATATAGTTTTATCTGGAGTTCAGCCAACAGGCAATCTCCATCTTGGAAATTACCTAGGCGCTATTAAAAATTTTGTTTCAATGCAGAAGGATTATGAATGTTTATTTTGTGTTGTTGACTTACATGCAATCACTGTTTTTCAAGATCCTAAAGAACTTAAAAATAACACGTATGAAATTGTTGCTTCATATTTAGCTTCAGGAATAAATCAGGATAAAAGTGTTATTTTTAATCAAAGCCAAGTTTCTTGTCATGCGGAGCTTGCATGGGTTCTTAGTTGCGTTTGTCGAATAGGTTGGTTAAACAGAATGACTCAATTTAAAGAAAAGGCAGGAAAAGATAAAGAAAAAGCAAGTGCGGGTTTATATACATATCCAATCTTAATGGCCTCTGATATTCTGCTATACAAAGCAACACATGTGCCAGTTGGGAATGATCAAAAGCAACACCTTGAACTTACAAGAGATATTGCTCAAAAATTTAATAATGATTTTGATGTAGATAATTTTTTTCCTTTGCCTGAACCTTTTATTGATCGTGATATATCTAGGGTCATGTCACTTAGGGATGGGATGTCAAAAATGAGTAAATCTGATATTTCTGATTATTCGAGAATTAATTTACAAGATGATAAAGATCTAATAATTAAAAAAATAAAAAAATCTAAAACAGCAGATACTCTAATGCCATCAAGTTTAGATGAAGTTAAAAAATTTCCAGAAATAAATAATTTATTAAATATTTTTACAGGTGTTACAGATAAAAACAAAAATGAATTAATCAATTTTTATAAAGGGTTAAATTTTTCAGGCTTTAAATCAGATCTTGCTGATGCAATAGTTGATAAGATTTCACCAATTGGTAATGAAATTAGAAGACTAATGGATGATAAAAAATATTTAGATAATGTATTGAGTATAGGAAATGAAAAAGCTAAGTTAAAGGCATCAAAAACTATGTCTGAAATATATGACATAATTGGGTTTATAAATACATGAATCATAGATCAAAATTTTTAGTTATTGTTGATGGTACAGAAGAATTAGGTACCGCAATAAGATTTGCGGCAAAAAGAGCTCTGAGTACTAAAGGTGGAGTTGTCCTTCTCAATATAATTGAACATTCAGATCCACAACAATGGCAATCAGTAGAAGATATTATAATTCAAGAAGCTCGTAATGAAGCAGAAGAAAAATTAAAGAAATGGTCTAATATTATAAATGATATGACTGGGATAGTGCCTGAAATTGTTATTAAAGAGGGAGTTGCAAGTGAACAAATAATTAATTATTTGCAAGAAGATGAACAAATAAGATTTTTAGTTCTTGCGGCTGCGGTAGGAGAAGATCCTGGCCCTCTCGTTTCATTGCTTGCTGGTAAAAAATCTGGAGTATTGCCAGCACCTGTCGTAGTTATTCCATCTGGTATTACCAATGATTCGATTGATGATTTGGCATCCAGGGCCGATTAAAAAAAAATAAGCATTTCAAATATTTAATTAAAAAAAAACTACAACTCTTTAATTTTTTTTTATTCTAAATATATAAATAAAAATATTATGTTTATACAAACTGAATCAACTCCGAATCCTAATTCGCTTAAATTTCTTCTTGATTTAGAAATAGATAATAAGTCATACGAGTTTTCAAGTATTGAAGAGTGCAGCAGTTCTGATCTTGCGAAACTCTTATTCCAGATAAATGGAGTTGAAAAAGTTTTTTTTGGCCAAAATTTTATCTCAATAAATAAAAAAAATTATGATTGGGATCAGCTAAAGGCACCAATTCTAACTATTATTTCAGACTACATATCATCGGGCAAAAGAATACTTAATAACATAAATCAAATCGATAAAATTGAAAATATAGAATTTGATGAAAAAGATAAAAGTACAGTTGATCAAATTTGTGATGTTTTAAATGCAAAAGTTAAACCTGCTGTTGCGAAGGATGGTGGAGATATTGATTTCAAAAAATTTAAAGACGGAGTCGTTTATTTAAACTTACAAGGTAGTTGTGCTGGATGTCCAAGTTCTTCTATCACTTTAAAAAATGGTATTGAAAATCTTTTAAAGCATTACATCAGAGATGTTGTAGGAGTTGAACAGTACAATGTATAGATTTTACTTTAATATCGCTCAATTTAAATTTTTTATCTTAACTCTGTTTTGGTTTTTTTTTCTATTAATACTAATTTTAACAAATCAATCATCTAATCAATTTGTAAAAAAAACAATAACACCTGTAAAGCCCTACGCTTTAATAGATGCTGATGAAAATGAAATAAATATAATAACAAAGCTATATGCTTTTGATGAAGAAAAATTTTTAACTAAGGATCTTGAAAATGTTTTTAATAAAAATAATTATAATTATGAAACAGTTTTAAAGCATAAAAAAGTACCTAATTTATATATTTCAAGCTTACCAGAAGATTTTTCTAAAATCGTTGCATCATCTAAGAAAAAATCATTATTTATTCGATCTATTTTACCTTTAATTGTGAAAGAAAATAATAGAATAGAAACTTTAAATAAAAGAGTTAAAGATTTAAAAAATAATTTTAGTAAAATTAATCGTAGTGAAGCTATGTGGCTTGATAAAATGATGTCTAATTACAAAGTAAAATCTAACGATACAGATGATTTAATTATAAAAGTTGATATTATTCCTGTCTCAATCGCTTTAGGGCAAGCAGCGATAGAGTCTGGATGGGGAACTTCAAGATTTGCTATGGAGGGAAATGCTTTATATGGCCAATGGAGTTGGAAAACAGGCAGCGGTATAGTTCCTAAAGAAAGGGATGTAAATGAGGTTTATGAAATTAAATCATTTTTAAGTTTAAGTAATTCTGTTGCTTCATACATGAAGAATTTAAATACTCATCAAAACTATAAAAATTTTAGAATAAATAGAAAATTATTGCGGGAGCATAATATTCCAGTTTTAGGGTCATATCTATATCAGTATTTAGATAAGTATGCTGTTGATAGTAATTATTCAAATACATTAAAAAAAATAATAGATTCCAATAAATTTGAAGAACTTGAAAATGTAGAAATACAATTTATAGATACTGATCCTTCTTTATTAAATCTTACTTAATAAGTATTTGATGTCCAAACCAATACCAATCGCTATCAAATTTTGATGTACAATTAATCCTTCTTCGACCTTCTTTATAAGTTATTTGTTCACTAAATAAAATTCTACTTTGATTTTTAATCAAATTAATTGAAGCCCATTCACCTGTTAGGTTTCCAAAACAATGTAATTCATTAATTAATTTTTTATTTTCAACTTCAAAGCTAAAATTAATTAATTTAGAATTTGAGATGAACATATTACTTGGGTTTAAATTATTTATTATTAATGGTTTCAAGGAGGATGAAAAAATAAATCTCTCTATATCACCAAAATTTTCGTTAATTGAAAATCGTGGCATGTAATAAATATTTGATTTATGAGATATTGGACCAGAATGCTGACCAAATGCACTTTTGATATTTAGATCTTTGATAATACTAATTACATCTTCACTAGCTTCACCAAAAGGAAAGGCAAATAAATCTGGAACAAAACCAAGCTCTTCTTTAAATCTTTTTTGTGATCTTAGTATATCTTCTTTTATATTTTCAACATTATTAAATGGAAGGCTCATATGAGAAGCAGTATGTTGACCTATTATACCCCCTTCATGTATATATTTTCTGATCTGGTCCCAACTCATATAACCCGGTATCGAAAAATCAGTCATATCAGTTGAAACAAATAATGTGGTAGGTATATCGTTATCTCTAAATAACGGCCAACCATTTTCATAAAAAGATACATATGCATCATCAATAGTAAATACTACTGAGTTCTCTTTAAACTTAATACCCTCAGTTATATGTCTTACTACATCAGATGCCTTCAATATATTATAGTGATCTTTTTTTACTTCAAAAATTTGAGATTTTAATTGATCAATACTTATGTTTGTAGAAGGATATCTATGGTCTCCTACTCTATGATACATAAAAACTGAAACTCCATTGTCATCAGCTATCACTAATCTATTAGGTAAAATGAAAAATATTATAATTAAAAAAAATTGTAAAATATTTAGTTTATTAATCATAATTATTCTTTACATTATAACATTTAATAGATCTAAATTCTATTGCATTTAAATAATTAAAATAATGATACTAGGAATTGATTGTTCAAACGGATTAAATCTTATTTTTTTTGATAGGCAGAAAATATATTATAATTATAAAAATTATAAAATTATTAATACTTCTGAAATACTCATTACAAAGATTGAAAATAGCCTAAAAAAAATTAAAAAAAATTATAATGATCTCTCTAAAATAATTATTATTAATGGTCCTGGAAGTTTTACAGGCATAAGATGTTCTATTACTTTTGCAAAAATGATGAGAATTAGTTTATCAATACCAATTTATGGATATACTAAATTTGAATTAGCAAATTTCTTCTTAAAGCCAGAATTAAAAAATAAAAATATTAAGAAAAGAATATTTCTACATTATCAAGGAGAAGAGTTCTTTCATTCATGTTATAGAATGAATAAATGCATTTCTAAGCCTGAAATCTTTAATTTAAGTGAATATAATTTAAATAATTACAAAAATGATATGCTTATTAGTGATAATAAATTATTTTTTGATTATCTTAAGAATGAAAAAAATACCCAAAATCCTGAAATGTTTAGCATTTTTAAGTACAAATTAGAAAATATCCTAGATTTGAATAAGCAATATTTTCAAAAAAAATATATTCCACAACCAATCTATGTTAAGAATTTATTTTGATAATGATGATAATTAATGATTGATTTAAAAAAAATATGCAAAGACAGAGGTCTTAGAATGACTGATCAAAGAAATATTATTGCAGATACCATTTCAGAAGCATCTTTAGAAGGCCATCCTGATGTTAATCAGATATATCTCAAGGCTTTTGAAAAAGATAAAAATATCAGTATAGCCACTGTTTATCGAACAGTTAAATTATTTGAAGAATACGGAGCTATTGAAAAACATGATTTTAAAGATGGTAAGGCAAGATATGAGACAGTTACGGATATTCATCATGACCATCTTATAGATATAGATTCAGGAGAAGTTATAGAGTTTTCAAATGATGAAATAGAAGAATTGCAGATGATCATGGCAAAAAAATTAGGTTATAATTTGGTTGATCATCGATTGGAATTGTATGGAAAAAAAATAAAGAAATAAATGGGAATAATTAGATCCATATTTCTAATTATCATTGTTAGTGCTCTTATTATTTTAATACTTCCAATTCAATTAATCATAAATATAACAAATCTTAAAATTAAATATAAAATACCAAAATTATTTTTAAAAATTGTTTGCTCCATTATTGGCATAAAAATAAAATCTATAAATTTAAGAAATAAAAATAAAAATAAATATGGAGTTTTATATGTGTCAAACCACGTATCATGGATGGATATTTTATGTCTTGGGTCTTTGTTAGATGCTCAATTTATAGCTAAGAAAGAAGTTGCTGAAATGGGACTATTTGGATTTTTAGCAAAGCTTAATCACACTTTTTTTATTGATAACACAAATCAGAGAAAGTCTTTCTCTTATAATGAAATAATACAATCTAAATTGTTAAGAAAACAAAACCTAATTCTTTTTCCTGAGGGAACAACTTCTGATGGAAATAGTGTAAGATCTTTTAAATCTTCATTTTTTGAGTCAACAAATTTACCAAAATATTATCCTGACAAAGAAAATGATTTCATTGATGTATGCCCTATTTCTTTATGCTATAAGGATAAAAATAACATACCGATGGGTATTTTTTATAGAAGATATGTAGCATGGCAAGGAGATTATCCACTATTAAGACTTATGAAGATTTTTTTATTATCGGGTCCGGTTTCGATCGATATTACAATTCACAAGTCTGTAGATTTATCTAATTTTAAAAATAGAAAAGAACTATCAAATTATTGTCAAAGCACAATTCAAAATACAATTACAAAAGAGCTGATGGTATAATGAAAGAACAGTCATTTTATGTAAAGTCTTACGGATGTCAGATGAATGTCTATGATAGTGAGAAAATTTCATCTTTTTTAACAAAAGAAGGAATGGTAGAAAATAACGATATTTATTCTGCAGATATAGTAATTTTTAATACGTGTAACATCAGAGAAAAAGCTGCACAAAAAGTTTATTCAGATATTGGTAGAGTTGTAAAAAAAAATAACGATAAAGTTATTGCAGTTGTAGGTTGTGTTGCACAAGCAGAAAATTCTGAAATGTTCAATAGAAGTAGCGATATTGATATTGTCTTAGGTCCACAGAGTTATCATTTGTTACCAAAAATGATTGAGGATGTTAAACCTAATTATAAACAATTAAACACTGATTTTATAATTAATGAAAAATTTGATTATTTAAGTGAGGAAAGGAAGATTAAAGGAATTTCATCTTTTGTTACAATTCAAGAAGGGTGTGACAAATTTTGTGCTTTTTGTGTCGTCCCATTTACAAGAGGACCTGAATATTCAAGAAGTATTAATGATATTAAATTAGAGGTATTGCAATTGACTAAACAAGGGGCAAGAGAGATAGTTTTATTAGGACAAAATGTCAATGCGTATAATTCAGAAATGAATGAGAATAATAGTAAATTGAGTGATTTGATTTATGAATTAAGTGAGATAATAGATTTGAAGAGAATTAGGTACACTACTTCTCATCCTATTAATATGACAGATGATTTGATTAAATCTCATAAGGATAATGATAAGCTAATGCCTTTTTTACATTTACCTGTCCAGTCAGGTTCAAATAATATTTTAAAAAAAATGAATAGAAAGTATTCAGTTGAATTTTACAAGGAAGTGATTTTAAAATTAAAAGAAGCAAAGCCAAATATTCAAATTTCATCAGATTTTATTATAGGTTTCCCAGAAGAGACTAATAAAGATTTTGAAGAAACTTTAAAATTGATCGATGAAATTGAGTTTACACAATCTTATTCTTTTATTTATAGTGAAAGACCTGGGACAAAAGCAGCTTCTATTAATGATGAATTATCGAATTCAGAAAAAACAGAGAGATTAAAAATACTCCAATCACGGCTTCAAGAAATACAATTTAATTTTAATGAAACTTTTAACAATAAATTTGTAAAAGTTCTTATAGAAAACAAAAGTACAAGCAATTCAGAATATTTTTTTGGAAGGACACCATATATGCAGGCCGTCTATATAAAGTCTAAAAAACTAGAACCAGGATCAGAAGTAGACGTTCAAATTAATTCTTGCAACCATAAGAGCTTGTATGCTAATTTTTAATCAGGCATAAAAAAAATTTGAAAACTACGAAAATTAATACTTCAACAGAACAGCCATTTAAGGACGATAAGAGTTCAACAGTTCTTAATATTGAGAATGATTATGCGCTTGATATATTTGGAATAAACAATGAAAATTTAGATTTTATAGAAGAATTATTACCCTTGAAGATATTCCAAAAAGGTAATCAACTTCATATTAAGGGTGAAAAAAAATTTCGAAACTTATTAAGTAATACAATTTTTCAAACTCTTGAAGAAATTAAAAACAAAAAAAATAAATCAGCAACTAATCTCATGCAGGAGAATATAAAAATGTCATTAAGTAATGAGTCAGAAAATATAAAAAAGTTTTCAGTTGCTAAAACTATTAAATGTGACATTACTGGTAAGAGTAAGAATCAAAATAATTATTTAGAGATTTTACAAAAAAAACAAATTATATTTGCAATTGGACCCGCTGGAACTGGCAAGACTTTTCTAGCAGTGGCTGCAGCAGTTTCGCAATTATTGGATGGTCAATTTGATCGAATAATTTTATCGAGACCTGCAGTTGAAGCTGGAGAAAAATTGGGTTTTCTTCCTGGAGATTTAAAGGAAAAAGTTGATCCGTATCTTCGTCCTTTGTATGACTCTTTAAATGATTTAATGCCAGGTGAAGTTGTACTTAGAAAGATGCAATCCTCGGAAATAGAAATAGCTCCTCTAGCATTTATGAGAGGAAGAACTCTTAATAACTCTTTTGTAATTTTAGACGAAGCTCAAAATGCAACTCATACTCAAATAAAAATGTTTTTAACTAGGTGTGGCAAGAATTCAAGAATGGTTGTCACTGGAGATCCTTCACAAACTGATTTGTTAAAAAAAAGTGATTCTGGGTTACTCAAATCAATCAAAATTTTAGAAAATATAAAGGAGATTGAGATGATAAACTTTGATCGAAATGATATTGTAAGAGATGAAATGGTTACAAAAATAATAGAAGCCTATGATAATCACGATGAAAAAATTAGTGATCTTTTTAGTACTAATGAATAGTTAGCTTCTATGCTTAAAATAGAAATCAATGTTGAGTATGGTAAATGGAGAAAAAGTATTCCAAAGTTTGATTTAGATATAAAACAGGCGATTAAAAAAACTTTCAAAAATGTTTTAGAAACTTCAAATCCTTGTTACGAATTAAGTATTCTCTTAACTTCTGGTAAAGAAATTAAAAAATTAAATAATAAATATAGAAAAATAAATAAAATGACTAATGTTCTTGCTTTTCCGATGAATAATGAACCGTTAAAAAATGGAGAAATATTGGGAGATATTGCTATTTCTTTGGAAGCCATTATTGCAGAAGCTAAAAAATATAAAATTTCTCGTAGAAAATACCTTTCCAAAATGGTTATTCATGGTCTTCTTCATCTTTTAGGATATGATCACATAAAGGATAAAGATTTTCACATAATGAACAAGATTGAAAAAGAAGTTTTTAGAAAAATTGTATAAAAGTGAATTTTATTCGTAAAATATTTAGTCATTTTTTATCATCAAATACAGATGATAAAGAGTCTGTTAGAGAAAATATTACGAGTGTTCTAGATAACAAAGAGAATACTGAAAATATTTCTAAACAAGAACAGCTTATGCTTAGAAATGTTCTTAAAATAAATGAAATTACAGCACGTGATATCATGATACCTAGGGCAAATATTTCAGCGGTAGAGGCAAGTAATACATTAGACTCGGTTCTAGAAATTTTTTTAGAAGAAGCTCATTCCCGAGCCCCTGTATATGAAAAGAATTTAGATAATATAATTGGAATGGTTCATATAAAAGATTTATTAAAATATAAGATAAAGAATAATACTGATAAAAGTATTTTTCTTCAAAATATTAAAAGGGAGATACTTAAAGTACCACCATCGATGCCAGTGCTAGATTTACTAATGAAAATGCAATTAACCAGAATTCATATGGCAGTTGTTATAGATGAATATGGTGGAAGTGATGGCCTCTTAACAATTGAAGATGTTATTGAGGAAATTACCGGAGAAATTGAAGATGAGCATGATCAACAAAATATACCAATGTTAATCAGAACCGGTCAGAAATCTTTTGAAGCAAGTGCAAGAGTAGAGATTAAAGAGCTTGAAAAATTGACCAATCTTCAACTATTAGATGATGATGAGATTGATACATTGGGTGGTTTAATTTTTTCTTTGGTTGAAAGAGTGCCTCAAAGAGGCGAGATCATAAAGCATGAAAGTGGTTTAATTTTCGAAATATTAGACGCTGATCCAAGAAAAATAAAAACACTTAAAATTTTTACATCACAATAGATAAAGTATTATGACTTTATTTCTTAATAAGAAATTAAGTGTAATTTTTTTATTCTTTATTTTAGGCATATTTTTATCACTGGGTTTTGATCCATATAATATTCCATTAATATCTATTATATCAATTGGGATATTTTTTTTATTAAATGATTATCTTCATCTAAATCATAATAGTAATAAGTTACTTTTTTTTCTATCAGGTTTATCTTTTGGTTTTGCGTTTTTCTTATCAAGCATGTATTGGGTTACAAACTCTGTTTTTATTTATCCTGAATTATTCTATCTCATTCCAATACCCTTAATTGGGCTACCATTCATTTTAAGTATTTTTTATGGAGTAATGCAATTATGCAATTTTTTATTCTGGTCAAAGAGTATATCCAGAATCATATATTTCTCTATATTTTGGACTTTGTTTGAAATAATAAGAGGATCTTTTTTCAGTGGACTACCATGGAATGTAATTGCTTATAGTTGGACTTGGTCAATATCCATTATGCAATCATTATCTATTTTTGGTATTTATGGATTATGTTTTTTTACATGCATTATCTCTGCTTGTTTTTTTTCGGCTTATAACAATAAAAAATATTTTTTATTAATTATAATTGCAGCATCAATCTTCATAGCAATATTAATTTATGGTCATTCAAGAGTTACTAATTATGAAGATAAATTTAATGGCTCAGAGGAGATTAGATTAATAAGTAGTAATTTTAATCAGAATATTAAATGGTCAGAAGATTCAATTAATAAAATTATGAGTCTCGGTTCAAAAGATAAAATAAGTATATTTCCTGAAACCTCGATTGGTTTTACAAAAGATATACCTTTAAATTGGATTGTGGGGACTGTAAGAAAAGAAAATAAAAGTTACTATAATTCAATGCAGTATGGTGATCATTTTTATGATAAAGAAAAACTTGTCCCCTTCACAGAATTTTTGCCTTTTGAAAATATCTTTCGATCAATTGATATTTTTAGTCTAATTCCTAAAAATTTCTTTTCCATTGGTGAGAATGATAAACATTTTAAAAGTAATTTCTTACCATCAATATGTTATGAGGGTATTTTTCCATTACAAACATTGTCAAAAATAACAGATAATACTCTAGCAATAGTCAATATATCAAATGATGCATGGTTTGGAAATTATGCTGGCCCCCTGCAACATTTAACTCATGTTAGATACAGAACGATAGAAACAGGACTACCTATGATTAGATCAACAAATAAAGGATATTCTGTTTTGATAAATCCAATAGGGCAGATTACTGAGAGAATTCCTAGGAATGAGCTAAATTTTATTGAATTTAAAATACCTAATAGGCTTGATAAAACTATTTATTCAAACTTTAAGGATTGGCCTATTGTAATATTTATAGCTTTCTTATTAATTATTTTATATATTTTCAGAGATAAAAATTTTAAAGAAAGCTCTAAAAATGAATAAAAATTATCTTTTTACAAGTGAGTCCGTTTCTGAGGGTCATCCTGACAAAGTTTGTGACATTGTATCTGACTACATTGTTGATGATTTTCTGTCTCAAAAAAATCCTGAAAATTCTCGTGTAGCATTAGAAACATTAGTTACAACTAATCAAGTTGTAGTAGCTGGAGAGGTTAGAGGTCCAGAAGGTTATGAGTGTAATTATGAAAAATTAGCTCGTGATGCAGTAAAGAGTATTGGATACGAACAAGAAAACTTTCATTGGGAGCATTTTAATTTTACTCCATTTGTTCATAGCCAATCAGCTGACATTGCGATGGGTGTTGACTCAGGTGAAGATAAAGACCAAGGAGCTGGAGATCAAGGGATTATGTTTGGTTATGCTTGTAAAGAGACACCGAGTTTGATGCCTGCGCCAATATATTACTCACATTTAATTTTACATGATTTAGCTAAGGCTAGAAAAGATAAAACAATATTTGGAATACAACCTGATTCTAAAAGTCAGGTTACACTCAGGTACGAAAATGAAAAGCCAGTAGAATGCACTGAAGTTGTTGTTTCAACACAGCATGATGAAGGAATGTCTACAGATGATGTTTCAGATATAGTTATGCCATTTATTAAAAATACACTACCTGAAGAATGGTTAAAAAATACTGTTTATCATATTAATCCTACTGGAAATTTTGTAATTGGAGGACCAGATGGTGATTCCGGATTAACGGGAAGAAAAATTATTGTTGATACATATGGAGGAGCATCTCCACATGGTGGTGGAGCATTTTCAGGTAAAGATCCAACAAAGGTTGATAGATCTGCTGCTTATATTACTAGGTATATTGCTAAAAATATTGTTGCTGCTGATCTAGCTGATAAATGTACAATACAGTTAGCGTATGCAATTGGAGTAGCAAGACCCCTATCTTTTTATATCAATACTCATGATACAGGAAAAGTTGATAGTGAGACTTTAATTGAAAAAATAAATAGTATTGTTGATTTAACTCCAAGTGGCATAAGAGATCATTTAAAGTTGCATAAGCCAATTTACAAAGCATCTGCGGCTTACGGTCATTTTGGTCGAGAGCCTGGTGATGACGGCTCTTTCTCTTGGGAGAAAACAGATCTAGTTGATCAATTAAAAAATTTATAATTGCTCGACTTAAAGTCTAAGTATCCTGACTTCTATAGATTTTATGGAAGAAGAGTTGCAAAAAAACTCTCAAATAAATCTATAGAGTCAATTAATTATTATTTTAAAAGTAGCTCCTTTGATGAAGAAGTTATTAATAGCTTCAATAAAAGACAATCACTTAAGATCGATAAAAAATATCAAAGAATAACTTTGGAGGTAGGTTTTGGGAATGGAGAATTCTTAATCAAACAATCAAATTTAAATAAGGACAGCTTGTTCATAGGTTGTGAAGTATATTTAAATGGCTTTAGTAAAGTATTAAATAAAATTAATGATAGACAAATAAACAATATCAAAATTTGTAGTATCAATTTTATTTATCTGATTCAGGTTTTAAAAAATGAAACTATTGACCAAATTTATTTCATAAATCCTGATCCGTGGCCTAAAGCTAGGCACAATAAAAGAAGAGTTATAAATAATGAAAATTTAAACTTAATAGCTTCAAAATTAAAAAAAAATTGTAGTATTGTAGTTACAACTGACTCTCTAGATTACTATGAATACATCGTTTCCATACTTAAGAATAAAGATTTAATCTTTCGTAAAATAGAACATGGTGAATTAAAGACCACAGATAAATTATATGGTATTTCTTCATACCAAAGAAAAGCAATAAATAAAAATGCTAAGATATACAAAGTAGAAATATTTAAATAATAAACTATTGAAAAATATGATTTTTTTGCACACTTGATTTATCAAACTCATGGGTGTATAGAAATGTTTAAATTATTGTTAACCAAGCAAAAGTGGGTTAAACCCACTTTTTTTTTACTCAAAAGGCAATTTAATGGTAAGTGCGAATAAAATTGAAATATTAAGAATAGCTGAAACAGTGGCACAAGAAAAAATGATCGACAAAGAGATTGTTTTAGCTGCATTAGAAGAAGCTATTGTTAAAGCTGCAAAGACTAGCTATGGGGAAGAAAATGAAGTAATTGCAGAAATAAATCCTGAAAATGGTGAAATCCTTATATCCAGAAAATTATTAGTAGTAAAAGAAGTTAAAAATAAATTCCTTGAAATAGATTTAAAATCTGCAAAAAAAATAAATGCTGCTGCAGAAATAGATGATGAACTGTTAGATCCTTTGCCCCCATTAGACTTTGGAAGAGTTGCTGCACAATCAGCTAAACAAGTTATTACTTCAAAAGTTAGAGAAGCTGAAAGAGAACGTCAATATAGTGAATATAAAGATAGAATTGGAGAAGTAGTTAACGGAATAGTTAAAAGGTCTGAGTTTGGTAATATAATTTTAGACTTAGGTAAAGCTGAAGGTGTTATTAGAAAAGATCAGACTATCCCAAGAGAAAATCTTAGAAATGGAGATAGGGTAAAAGCTTATATATATGATGTAAGATCTGAGATTAAAGGACCTCAAATATTTTTATCAAGGTCACACCCACAGTTTATGGCAAAGTTATTTACTCAAGAAGTGCCAGAAATTTATGATGGAATAATAAATATTAAAAGTGTTGCAAGAGATGCTGGGAGCCGTGCAAAAATTGCAGTTTATACTGAAGATGGGGCAATAGATCCTGTTGGCGCTTGTGTTGGAATGAGAGGAAGTAGAGTTCAAGCTGTTGTAAATGAATTACAAGGTGAAAAAATTGATATCATAAAATGGTCACCAGATATTGCTAATCTTGCAATATCCTCTCTTTCACCAGCTGAAGTTCTAAAAGTGGTAATGGATGAAGATCAAAATAAAATAGAAGTCGTTGTTTCAGAAGCTCATTTAAGCTTAGCGATAGGCAGAAGAGGTCAGAATGTTAAGCTTGCTACCGAATTAACTGGTTGGGAAATTGATATTCTTACAGAAGACGAAGACTCAGCAAAAAGACAGCAGGATTTTAATGAAAAAACAAAAAATTTCGTTGATCTTTTAGATGTTGATGAAACATTATCACAACTTTTAGTTAGCGAAGGTTTCAGTTCTGTAGAGGAAATAGTAGAAGCGGATAAAGATGAATTAATGTCAATTGAAGGATTTGATGAAGATATAGTTTCAGAATTAATTGAAAGATCAGAAAAATCTATTGAAAGAGTTGAAAAAGAAAATATTGAAACCTTAAAAAATTTAAATGTAGATGAATCTCTTATGAATTTTGACTTCTTAAGTAAATCAATGCTTGTAAAGCTTGCACAAAATGAAATTAAAAATCTTGACGATTTTGCAGGTCTTACGACTGATGATCTTTTGGGTTATTATGAGGATAGGCATGATAAGAATTCAAAAGTTCAAGGTATTCTCGAAGAGTTTAATCTTACTAAAGATGAGGGTGATCAATTAATCTTAGAAGCTAGAAAAATATGGCTTGATAAATAAAAGAGTTGTTTAAAAATGTCGGACGCAAAAGATACCAAAAAGAAAAAAACTTTAAGTTTAAAACTTGGAGCTAAACCATCAATTTCTCAATCCAACTCTTTTGAGGCCGGTAAGACCGTAGTTGTTGCAAAAAAGAGAGTTAGAAAATCAGCTAATACAGATAAACAAGTAAGTACTTCACCTAAGACTACATCAAATAGCAACATAAAAAATATTGAGGTAGAACCACAGGCTTCAAAAGAAGAATCCAAAAAGTCTAGAACAGTCTTAAAACCTTTATCAAAAGACCAACAAAAAGCATTACTTAAAGCTAGGACTGAAAAGGAACAAAATGATGCAATTAATAAAATACGAGGAACAGTAAAAGATGCTCAAGAAAAAAATGTCGATGAAGAAATTAAAAATAGTTCTTCAGAAAAAAATAAAGATGAGCAAATAGATCAAAAAGAGTCATTTCCTAAAAAAAGTAGCAATTTTAAGAAAAATGAACCCGAAGAAGAAAAAAAATCCCCACCACAATCATTTGGTAGAAAAAAGTTTAGAGAGAGAAAAGTTACAATAGTTACAGCCCTATCTGGGGCAGATGAAAGAACAAGAAGTTTGGCAGCTTATAAAAGAGCAAAACAAAAACTCAAAAAAAATACAGATAAAGTAGAGCCGCAAGCTAAAATAATTAGAGAAGTTAATATCCCTGAGCACATTACAGTAAAAGAGCTTGCAAATAGAATGAGTGAAAAATCGGGCGACGTGATTAAATCACTTATGAAAATGGGAATGATGGCGACTATAAACGAAAGTTTAGATGCTGATACAGCCGAGTTACTAGTAACAGAGTTTGGTCATAAGTTTGTTCGTGAAAATATTGAAGATGTTGAAAAAGATCTTATCGCTAGTGATCAACAGGCAGTGAAAGATAAAATTAGACCTCCTATTGTTACTATTATGGGGCATGTCGATCATGGAAAAACTTCACTACTAGACTATATTCGAAAGTCAAATGTAGTTTCAGGCGAAAGCGGTGGAATTACACAACATATAGGTGCTTATCAGGTTAATCACGATGATAAAAAAATTACATTCATTGATACGCCAGGTCACGCAGCGTTTACGGAAATGCGTGCTAGAGGAGCAAATGTAACTGATATCGTTATTTTAATAGTCGCCGCAGATGATGGTGTAATGCCACAAACAAAAGAAGCTATTTCACATGCTAAATCTGCAAATGTTCCAATTATTGTTGCAATTAATAAATGTGACAAACCTGAGTCAAATCCGCAAAAGATAAAGGAACAATTGCTTTCTGAAGAAATTATAGTTGAAGAACTGTCAGGAGATATTCAGTGTATAGAGGTATCTGCTGAAAGTGGACAGAATATAGATAAATTATTAGAGTCTATTTTACTTCAAGCTGAGCTTTCCGAGTTAAAAGCAAATGAAACTACTCATGCTGAGGGAATTGTAATAGAAGCGAATGTTGATAAAGGAAGGGGACCAATTTGTAATATTGTATTAACAAATGGCCTTCTAAAAGTTGGACATAATGCTGTTGCTGGAAGTGAAATGGGCAAGGTTAGAGCAATTTTAAATGATAAGGGAGATCAGATTAAAGAAGCCTTTCCTTCAATGCCAGTACAAGTTTTGGGCTTGGGAAGTGTACCTGAAGCTGGCGATGGATTTATTGTTGTTGATAATGAAGATAAGGCAAGAGAATTATGTGAATTAAGAAGTCAGATACAAAAAAATAAATCTCAAAATAAGAAAGTTAAGTTTGTTGAAAATGATTTTGCTTTTGGAGATACTTCTAGCTCTAAAGAGCTAGTAGAAGTCGTTCTGAAATCTGATACAAGAGGATCAACTGAAGCAATAGTTTCTCAGCTTGAAGAAATTGTAAGTGAGAAAGTTTTGATTAAGGTAATTCACTCGGGTGTTGGTCTAATAAATGAAAGTGATGTTTCTCTCGCTATGGCTTCAGATGCGCTACTTATAGCTTTTAATACTTCAGCCACTAAAGAAGCTAAGGAGAAAGCAAGGTCGAATAAATTGAGTGTTTCAAGTTTCCAAATTATTTATGAATTAATTGAATATGTTTCGGATTTTGCCACAGGAAAATTAAAGCCTAAGTTTGAAGAAAATTATCTTGGAAGAGCAGAAATTTTAAAAGTATTTAAGGTTTCAAAAATAGGTTCAATTGCAGGATGTATTGTATCAGATGGAGTAGTTGACAAAAAAGCAAAAGCAAAAGTTATAAGAAATAACGAAACAATTTACAGTGGTGATATTTCAAGTCTAATGAGAGAAAAGAATGAAGCAAATGAAGTCAAAGCGGGTACTGAATGTGGAATTGGTATCTTAGATTATCAAGACTACAAAGAGGGTGACATTATTGAAATTTTTAATGTAAGTGAAGTTTCTCAGACACTGTGATACTAAAAAGGCAAAAAAACAAATCCAATAGATCTCTTAAGGTTATTGAAGTAATAAAGAAATCAATTAGTCAGATTTTACTAAAAAATGACTTACCTCTAAACCCTAACTTTCGCTTCCCTCTAAGTGTTGTGTCTGTTGATTTAAGTAGTGATCTCCGTACTGCATATGTTTATATTTCAACTCATGAAACTATTGATGATGAAGAAATAATTAAAAGACTGGACTCATGCAAAAAATATATATCGGTTGAGATGAACTTATTGGTTGATTTGAAGTTTATGCCTAAATTAATTTTTAGAAATGATAAACAGATATTAAGTCATAAAAAAATAAATGAGCTTCTTAATTCTAAGAAAGTTCAAGAAGATTTAAAGAAATAATAAGTGAGTTTAGGTTCTTTATCTAATGGTTGGATATTTATAGATAAGCCAAAAGGAATAACATCTTTTGATGTCATAAGAAAAGTTAGAAGATTTACTAAAATAAAAAAAATTGGACACTCTGGAACTCTTGATCCATTTGCAACAGGTGTTCTCGCCCTGGCTTTTGGTGAAGCAACAAAAAGTATCCAATTTTTATCTTCTATTAAAGAGTATGATTTTGAGGTTACATTTGGAGAGACAAGAGATACAGATGATGTTACCGGAAATGTTATTGAGAGTAACGATATGTATCCTTCACTAGAATCTATTAATAGTTGTATAATGACGTTTATTGGAACAATTGATCAAGTTCCACCTAATTATTCGGCTGTGAAAGTAGAGGGTCAAAGAGCATATAAGCTTGCTAGAAAAGGGAAAACTTTTGATTTAGGGTCAAAAAAAGTTGAAATATATAAATTTCAATGCTTAGCAAAAACTGCTGCTAACATATTCTCATTAAGAGTAAAATGTTCATCAGGGACATACATTAGGTCTTTAGCGAGAGATATCGCTGAAAAATTGGGTTGTTTTGCTCATGTCTCCAGTCTGAGAAGAACGGGTATAGGAAAAATTAATGAAAAAAATTTAATTTCACTAGATAAATTCGAAGAATTAGTACATATTGGCGATCATTTTGACTATGTGCATACTATTCAAGATGTACTGGACGACATCCCAGCAGTACTTCTAAGCTATGAAAATGCGTGTAAATTTCAAAATGGTGTAAAATTGGACTTTGATATTAAATCCTTAGGCACGAAGAATGTTTTATTTATATCAGAAAATGGTCCATTGGGTGTTGGTAAAATTAATAATAATAAAATAAATCCAATAAGGGTTTTTAATATAGTAGGAAAAAGAGATGTCGATAAATAAAGAAAAAAAAATAGAACTTATAAACGAATATTCTAGGTCAGGCAGTGACACTGGCTCACCAGAAGTACAAATAGCTATTCTTTCTGAAAGAATTTCTAGTCTAACCAATCATTTTCAAACACATAAAAAAGATAATCATTCTAGAACAGGATTAATGAGACTTATTAATCAAAGAAGAAGTCTTTTAGCTTATTTGAAAAAAACTAATAAAGACTCGTATGATTCAATCATACAAAAATTAGGCATCCGAAAATAAATCAAAAATAAATTACAGAGAAGGTATATATGAACGAGGTAATCTCAAGAGAAATAAAGTGGGGCGATCAAGTATTATCAATTGAAACTGGAAAGGTCGCAAAGCAAGCTACAGCTTCAACAATTGTTAGATATGGTGAAACAGTCGTAATGGCGAATGTTACTGCCGCTAAACAGGCAAAGCCAGATTTAGATTTTTTTCCACTTACAGTAAATTATCAAGAAAAATTTTATGCAGCAGGAAAAATTCCTGGTGGCTTTTTTAAGCGAGAGGGAAGACCAACAGAATTTGAAACTTTAACTTCGAGACTAATTGATAGACCTATAAGGCCTCTTTTTCCCGAAGGATTCAAAAATGAAACTCAAGTTATTCTTACAGTTCTCTCTCATGACGGCGAAACTAATCCAGATATTGTCGCAATGATCGCTGCTTCTAGCGCTCTCACTTTATCAGGAATTCCTTTTATGGGGCCAATCGCAGGATGTAGAGTTGGATATGACGGAAAAGATTTTTCTTTAAATCCAAAAATTAATGAAGACTCAGATCTTGATTTGGTTGTTGCTGGAACAAGTAACGCTGTTTTAATGGTTGAGTCTGAAGCAAATGAGCTTTCAGAAGAAATAATGCTTAATGCTGTCAGCTATGGCCACGAAGAATCAAAAAAAGTTATAGATTTAATAATAAATCTTGCAGAAGAATGTGCAAATGATCCATGGAAATTTGAGTATCACGCAAATGAGACTTTGTTAGAAGCTATTAATTCAAATTTTAAAGATGATATTAAAAACGCTTATTCTATTGTTGATAAGATGGACAGGCAATCTGCTTTATCTGAAATCAAAGACAAGCTTTTAGAGCAATATTCTGAGGATGAGAATACTAGTTCTGCTGAAGCCCTTTCTTATTTTAAAAAAGTTGAAAAAGATATTGTAAGATCTCAAATACTTAGTGATAAGAAAAGAATTGATGGAAGAAATTTAGATGAAGTTAGAAATATTTCATCCGAAGTTTCTTGGCTTCCAAGAACTCATGGTTCCGCTCTTTTTACTCGTGGTGAGACTCAAGCAATAGTAGTAACCACTCTTGGATTTGGAGTTGACGAGCAAAGAATTGAGGCATTACAAGGCTCTTATAAAGAGAACTTTATGCTTCATTATAATTTTCCTCCATACTCAGTTGGAGAAGTTGGAAGAATTGGAGCAACAGGAAGAAGAGAAATCGGACATGGTAAACTTGCCTGGAGAGCCTTAAAAGCCGTGTTACCAAGTAAAGAAGACTTCGATTATACTATTAGATTAGTTTCAGATATTACAGAGTCAAATGGGTCATCATCTATGGCAACTGTTTGTGGTTCTTCACTCGCATTAATGGATGCTGGAGTTCCTATAAAAAATTCCGTTTCTGGTATTGCAATGGGTTTAATTAAAGAAGGTGATAGTTTTGCAGTTTTATCCGATATATTAGGTGACGAAGATCATCTGGGTGATATGGATTTTAAAGTTGCTGGAACTAAAGATGGAATCACTTCTCTGCAAATGGATATAAAGATTACTGGAATAACAACTGCAATTATGGATCAGGCTCTTAGCCAAGCAAAAGGTGGGAGACTTCATATATTGGATGAAATGAATAAAGCGATTGACTCTCCTAGAACTGAACTAGGTCCATATACTCCAAGAGTTGAAATGATTAAAGTGAAGAGAGATAACATCGGTGAGATAATCGGAAAGGGTGGCGCTACTATTAAAGACATTATTGAACAATCAGGTGCAAGTGTTGATATTAGTGACAATGGAACAGTAAAAATTGCTGGAACAAGTAAGGAGTCGATACAAAAAGCCATCGATCTTATTAATTCTATAATTGAGGAGCCTGAAGTTGGACAGGTATATGAAGGTAAAGTAGTTAAAATTATGGAATTTGGGGCTTTTGTTAATTTCTTTGGTAAAAAAGATGGATTAGTGCACATATCACAATTATCTGATGAAAGAGTTGAAAAAGTTACTGACGTGATTAACGAAGGTGATACAGTTAAAGTGAAAGTTATTGGTTTTGATAAAGGCAAAGTTAAGCTTTCCATAAAGGATGTTGACGCTTAACTAATAATTCTTAAATGGCAAATATAGACTTCCAAGAAGATAAACTGCACGAAGAATGTGGTGTCTTTGGAATCTTTGGAAGTCCTGATGCGGCTACATTAACTACTCTAGGTTTACATGCGCTTCAACATCGTGGTCAAGAAGGTGCTGGAATTGTAACATTTGATGGTGAGTCTTTTCATGGAACAAGACGCCCAGGATTAGTCTCTGATTTTTTTACGCGTGAAAATGTTATAAAAAAACTTATCGGTAGTAATGCTATAGGTCACGTTAGATATTCTACTACTGGTGATTCAATTGTAAAAAATATACAACCTTTTTATGCTGATCTTTCATCAGGAGGTTTTGCATGTGCGCATAATGGAAACCTTACAAATGCGTCAATGCTCAGACAAAATTTAGTCAATGATGGAGCGATATTTCAATCTACTTCTGACACAGAAACGATATTACAATTAGTAGCAAGGTCAAAGCGTGAATATATAACTGATAAATTAATTGATGCATTATTTCAAATTCAAGGTGCTTACGCTTTGGTAATTTTAACAAATAAAAAACTTATAGGTGTTAGAGATCCGTATGGAATAAGGCCATTAGTATTGGGAGATTTAAAAGGCGCTCCTGTACTTGCCTCTGAAACATGTGCATTAGATATTATCGGAGCAAAGTATGTTAGAGATGTTGAGAATGGAGAGATTATTGTTATTACAGAAAATAAAATTGAGAGCATTAAGCCATTTCCAAATCTCAATGAGCGTCCATGCATTTTTGAAAGAATATATTTTTCTAGACCTGATAGCATTATTGATGGTCGATCAGTTTATTCATACCGAAAAAATTTAGGCTCCGAACTTGCAAAAGAGTATAAAATTGATGCCGACGTTGTTGTACCAATTCCAGACTCTGGTGTTCCAGCGGCATTAGGATTTTCTCAAGCATCGGGTATACCATTTGAATTAGGTCTAATCAGAAACCATTATGTTGGAAGAACTTTTATTGAGCCAACCCAAAGTATTCGCCAGTTTGGAGTGAAATTGAAGCATAGTGTTAATGTCTCATATATTAAAAATAAGAAAGTAATCTTGATTGACGATTCTATAGTTAGAGGAACGACAGCAAAAAAAATAGTGAAGATGGTTTATGATGCTGGAGCAAAAGAGGTTCATCTTGGAGTCTCTTGTCCACCAATTACACACCCTGATTTTTATGGAATTGATACTCCTAACTATGATGAATTAATTGCTTCAAATAAAAATATAGATGAAATGTCATCAATTATTGGAACAAAGTCCTTATTTTATCTAAGTTTGGATGGAACTTATCGAGCAATGGGATGTGAAGAAAGAGATAGTTCATCTCCTCAATTCACAGATCACTGTTTTACAGGCGAGTATCCAACACCACTAATCGATATGGAACAAGGCAATGTTTCTAAACAATATTCTCTTTTAACTGAGAAGAGTTAAATTTCACTAGGTACGCCTACTTTATTGTAACCACAATCAACATAATGAGTCTCTCCAGTTACCCCTGATGATAAATCACTAAGTAAATACAAACCAGAGTTTCCTATCTCGTCCAAGGTAATGTTTCTTTTCATAAGTGAGTTTTTTTCTGACCATTTCATCATATCTTTGCCTCCGGAGATGCCAGCCATAGCAAGTGTTTTCATTACACCAGCAGATAATGAATTAACTCTTATTCCATATTCACCCAAATCGGCAGCTAAGTATCGAACACTAGACTCCAGTGCGGCTTTTGCTACTCCCATTACATTGTAATTGGGTACAGCTCTTTGAGATCCATCATAAGTTAGAGTAACCATTGATCCACCATTAGTCATTAGTGGATATGCCTCTCTTGCTATTTCTGTGAAAGAAAAGCAAGAAATCAGCATTGTATTAGAAAAATTTTCTCTGGTTGAATTGATATATTTCCCTTTTAATTCATTTTTATCTGAGAATGCAATTGAATGAAGCACAAAGTCAATAGAATGCCATTTATCTTTGATCTGGGAAAAGGTATTTTTAATTGAGTCACTATTTAAAACATCACATTCAAGAAAAAAATTATTATTTATTGACTCAGCTAAGGGCTGTATCCGCCTTAGGAGAGTTTCTCCCTGATAGGTAAAACATAAATCTGCCCCTTGCTCTGATAGTTTTTTTGCAATACCCCAAGCAATCGAATGATCATTTGCTACACCCATGACAATACCTCTTTTGCCTTCTAATAATCCCATATCAACTGTATCTCCTAAATACTAATGACGCATTTGTTCCACCAAACCCAAAGCTATTACTCATTGCCGTATCAAAAGCTCCCTCTTTGATAGATGTTAAAATATTTAAATCCTTAGCAGCTTCGTCAATATCCTTAATATGTGCAGACTCACTCATAAAATTATTATTAAGCATTAATAGAGAATATATAGCTTCTTGTGCACCAGCTGCACCGAGCGAATGACCTGTAAGAGATTTTGTTGAACTGATAAAAGGAGTTTCTTCTCCAAATACTTTTTTGACAGCGCTAAGCTCTGCGTTATCACCCACAGGAGTTGAAGTGCCGTGGGCATTAATATAATCAACTTTTTCATCTAAATTTTTGATTGCCATTTTCATACATCTTTCAGCTCCTTCACCTGAAGGCTGTACCATATCGTAACCATCTGAAGTTGCTCCATATCCAACTAATTCAGCATAAATTTTTGCACCCCTTGATTTTGCGTGTTCAAGTTCTTCTAAAACCAGCACACCACCACCGCCAGCAATTACAAACCCATCTCTAGAAGAGTCAAATGCTCTTGATGCAGTCTCTGGAGTATCATTATATTTTGAAGATAGAGCAGTCATAGCATCAAACAAGGCAGACAATGACCAGTCTAATTCTTCTCCACCACCAGCAAAGACAATATCCTGTTTTCCCATTTGAATAAGCTCTGCTCCGTGACCTATGCAATGAGCACTTGTTGCACAAGCTGAACTTATAGAATAGTTCATTCCTCTAATTTTAAAGAACGTAGATAATGTCGCAGAGTTTGTGCTACACATTACCTTTGGTACACTTGTAGGGCCAATTTTTTTTGGACCAGTATCTCTTGTAATATCAAAAGCTCTCAATAAATTTTTAGTTGACGGTCCACCTGATCCCATAATAAGACCTGTCATAGGATTAGAAATAAGATTTTCATCTAATCCAGAGTCCTTAAGTGCCTCAAGCATTGCTAAATAATTGTAACTGGCACCATCACCCATGAATCTTAAAAATTTTCTATCAATCGACTCTTGAAGATTAATCTTAATTTGTCCACTTACATGACTTCGAAAATTCATATCTTTATGAGATTGATCGAAAGATATCCCAGACTTTGCTTCTCTGAGTGAGTCTGTAACCTCAATAGCATTATTCCCAATTGGGGAAATTATTCCTAAGCCAGTAATTACAACTTTTCTCATTTT
>JAQWTH010000023.1 GCA_029242795.1 Candidatus Pelagibacterales bacterium
GCAAAAGATGAAAGAGGCATGACAGGCACAAATGTTGCTGCTGCATTATTTTGGCTACCTGGTCTTGCAGCTACATGGATAAATGTCAATGATGCTATTGAAGCTGGTGAAAAAAGAATTGACGTTTTATATCAACTAAAAGCTAAAAAGAATTGTTAAAGGTTCATAAACAATTTTTCTTAATTTAGCTCCTAAGTCCAAGTTATTAAATTTTGCCTCAATACTTATTTATCATGCTTTTAAGGGTGTTGTCCCCGGTTCGAACCCGAATGGACTTGCTGCTAAAACTTTTAAATATATAAACCTTAACAAATCTTTAATAATATTGTCACAATTTAATTACTTTAAAAAAGTAACAATATTGTAATATGACTTTAAATGAACAAAGGCTTTTCACTAATAGAACTTTTAGTTGTGGTTGCCATTATAGGCATATTAGCTGCTGTAGGAGCAAGTGCTTATAACGGATTTATAAAAAGTAGTAAAATTAATGCAACAATTAAACAACATAATGAAATAGTAAAATTCATCAAAGTTAGTTATGCGAACTGTGCTTTAAATGAAAATATTATAATTTTAAAAAATTATCATGGAAAAGATACTAATTTTAATTGTATGACCGATCCAGGAGTATGGAGAAATGCATTTAATTCACATTTTCATGGATTAAATTGGGATAACGCCTATTCTACTCCCAATAAGTGGGACGCAAATAGACCTAGCTGTTGTTTACCTGACAATGGAAATACGTGGAAATTAGGTATTACTGCACTTGGAGCAGTTGGAAGTTATATAGTTATAAATACTGACGTTGATGGGACTTCCTCAAGTCGCTTATCTCAGAGGATTTTAGACTACAGATTAAAATAAATATTGATAAACTTTAAAATTAGTTTTTATTATGAATAAAGGTTTTTTACTTCTTGAAAAGGTGAATATTCATTAAATTTCTGTGATATTTTTTCCATTACAATCAAAACTGATAAAAAAACTATAATATAGATTCAATATTGTTTTATAATAAAAGTTATGAAAATTTATGAAGGAAGCTGTGCTTGTGGACAAGTGAATTATTCAATAATAGGAAAGCCTTATTTTACACAAGCTTGTCATTGTAAAGACTGTAAAAAATCTACCGGTTCTTCTTATGTAATTCATTCGATGATACATGAAGATGATTTATCAATAGATGGTGAAGTTAACTCAACTGATCTACCTACAGGTAGTGGTGCAGGACAAAGAGCTTATTTCTGTATAAAATGTGGAGTTTATATTTATTGTAAATATAAAATTGCTGAGCCTGAGAAACGAATTGCTCTTAGAACAAAAACCCTTAATGATCATAATCGATTTCCCCCACAAGCACATATTTTTGTAAAAGATAGAGATCCCTGGATTAATTTAGATGGTATAAGAAATTGTTTTGATGCTATGTATGATAGAGACGTCGTTTGGCCAAAAGATAGCCTGAAAAGATTGAGAGAGAGGTCTAATTAGTTCTTCATTTTATTTAGCTTTGAGATTAACTAAAAAAACCAATGTATATCATTAAAATGAATAGTATTGAAAAAGCAATAATATAAGCTAAAGCTACCTGACCACCAACAAAATCTAATACTTTCTTAAGCATCAGTTCCTTTCGATAACTAGTAATTCATCATTAAACCAAAGACCATCGTTATCACGAATGATATCTTCAACACATTTAATATAACTTTGATCCGATTCTTTTTCTTTTACCATATGATCGCTCATTTGAGCTACATATGTGCAAGCGTTCCAAGCAGAGAAAACCAGTGAAGTTGCAATTCCACTATTAATCTCATTTGGTTGAGAACGTAGTTTATATTTAAAAACTTCAGGTTTTTTGAAGGTAAGTGAAGAATCATGAATATAACTCTGTTTTAAGTGCTGTATCATTTCTTCTCCCTTATTTGGAAATGGATTTTCATCAGGCCACAATTTGGTTATTGCTTCTAGCCCTGGATCATTTCCACATGAGTGAAAGATTGCTAATTTTCCATTCTTTGCAATTAGATCAATCATTGGCTTAATAACAAGATTAACTTTTTTCTCGACAGTCGCTCTGGATCTATATGCCTGCGATACCATAACTAAATCAAAGTCATTAAAAGAACTATTAATTGTAGGGATTATTTGATCTAGTGCATACTCATGATCTTTTCTATAAATAACCATGACTGAAGGATTTTCATAAGTTGTATTGCCAAATTTATTTTCTTCGACTCTCCAGCCTTCCTTAATTACGGGTCCCAATTTTCTTAACTGTTCAAAAAATCCGTAGGATGAATTTCCTTCAAGTGCGACTTCATTCCAATTCATTCTTTTTTGTTTTTCATCATTCTTAGATTTTAAATGACCTGCTTCAGAATAATGAAGGTTAGATATTACAAAAACCATATTTGGGTGCTCTACTAATCTATCAGCTAACTTTTCAATAGTTATTCTTGCATCTTCCATACTGACATCCTTACAAGAAACATAAATGGGAGTTGTTGGAAACTTTTGATGACAAATACGAAGAACATTCATTAAAACAGCACCATCACCTACACCTGCATCAAAAATTTTTAGCGCTGGTTTTGCTGGCTTGAGATCATTAATTAAATAAGAGAGCTTTTCAGAAATAATAGCTTTTTCATTTGTCGTTGTAACAAATAATAAATATCTTTGTCGGCTATCGAAGAATTTTACATCGTTTGACATGTAGTTATGTTAACAATAATGTATGAAAATTAAAACACTCAAAATTAAAAAATATGTCTAATAAAAATATCAATTTGCTTGGCTGGATACTTTTTATAATATCCGCTATTGGCTTTTGCATATCCAGCATTGGAAGTTTTTGGGCAATGTTTGGAAGCGTTTTCTTTTTAGTTGCGTGTATGGTTTTTTTGATACCATTTTTCAGAAATGATAAAAAATAAGACTTTTTAAAGTTTATTCATCATATCGACTAGTTTTGCAGGAAGGCAAAGTTTCATCATCATGATCAGATATAATTTCGTTTTTACCTCACATAAAAGTTAAAATCATACATCCAGTTTTTTTGTATGAGCTGTGTTCACTTCCAGGTTTAAAAGAGACAAAATCTCCTTTTTTTAAAATAGAGCCGTCTGAATCAATTAGTTCACCTTCCATAATATAAAATTCTTCATTACCTGCATGCCTGTGAGGGATGGTCTTAGTACCTAATTCAAGTTATGAAATATATGATCCTATATGAGTATCATCATAGCTTATTTTATGCCATGACATTCCAGGTATGACCTTTCCGTATCGATTGAAAAGTTTAAAGTTTAATGATACTAAATTGGTAATCTTTTTATCTGCCATTGCTAGTAAGATGGAACCTCAAGAACAATTTCACCTAAAAAGGATAATAAATTATCAGTTGAAGTATTGTATGTCTCTCCAAGTCTTACCAAAACTAAGTCTTTTGATGGAATTATCATAATATATTGACCACCAAAGCCAGCACAGTAGTAAGTATCAGGTGGAAAATTAAATGCGTTTTCTCTGTATTCATTTACATGCCAAAATTTATTACTGTATAGATCGTATGTATGTTTTGATGGAGTACGTGTTTTATTGATCCATTTTTTTGAAATTATTTGATCTTTGCCCCAAACACCATCTCTCAAGTATAGATAACCAAACTTTGCATAGTCTCGAGCAGAAGCATAAACAGATGATCCACCAATAAAAGTTCCTGATTTATCAAATTCTAGCGTAGTATCTTTTAATCCAAGTGGTTCCAGTAGGCTTTGGTTAATGAAATCAAAATAATCTAGTCCATTATCATTAAGTTTATTCTTTAAAATATAACTAAGTATATTTGTGGTGCCAGTTGAGTAATTATAAAAAGTACCTGGAAGTTTTATTAATGGGTAATTAGCAGCAAATTTCCCTTGATCTATCATTCCTTCATCAAACAACATCTCTGCAGTATCAGATCTACCTTCAATCGTATATTCTTCAATAAATTCGAGCCCGGGCTTCATATTCAGAAGGTGGTCAATTGTAATTTCTTTTCTAAGATCTTTCCAATTAGGTAGTAAATTTTTTTCATTTATACTTGAAATATAACCTTTGTCTAACATGATGCCGGTTAATGCCGCAGTATAACTTTTTGCCATCGACCAAGACACGAGTTTGGTGTCATGCTTTATGCCTTCATTATATCTTTCAAAAATAATCTCTCCATTTTGAATTATTAAAAGTGAGTTAGTCTTTCCATACATGCCGTATGAGTCATTTGAAAATAATTTTTCGACTTTATTATTAAAGGTTGAATTTCCAATAAAGCTCTCAATATTAATAGACCATTCGTCAGTTGGCCAATTCACGTTTGGATCATGTTTTTTTTGCGGAGATAATGCTAAAACATTGACCATTAAATAAAAAAACACTAGTAATGTTGAAATTATATTTTTCATTATGAAGTTCCTAAAAAAAACACAATATATTCTATTTTTATTAATATCGATATTAATTTTTCCAATAAACAATGTATTTTCTGACGAGACTGGCATTTTTATTGGAGCTATTTCTAAGCATTATTGCACTTGTATCTTTGTATCAAAGTTAAATCCAGATCATTGTAGTAATTCACTTAATAATTTTATGGAAACGGTTTTGGAAGATCCTAATCTTGCAAACGCTGCAAATGCTATGAAAGTTGATATTGATGCCGAGACTCTTTTAGTATCAGTATCTGTTGGAGAAAGAGCAGTGAAATCAATCTTCAATGGAAAAAAAGGGTGCTATCTAGATAAAATAAACTAATCTAACAATAGTTATGTGGCTTTTTGATTGTGGATTAGACTCTATTGAATGGCGAAGAGTGATCGTTGTTTATACTGTTTCTGTTTCCCCGTTTATTCTTTTTGCTTATCTCACCTATAAAGGAACGATGAAGACGTGGATCATGTATACAATAATTTCATCTTTTTTCATTGCGATGTTTGGATGGGAAATATGGTTGAATTTTGGTCTACTTGATGGACAGGCTGTCGATTTAAGAAGATCTGAGGCATTAAGCTGCGCTATTCCAAGTTCAATTAATTGGATTACAAATTCACTAGGCGATGTATCAATTGTTTGGTTTGGTATTATTCTTTTATCTTTAATATTTAAACATAGTAATTCTCCTTTTGAAAAATTTTTACTCCCTGCTTTTTTTATTTTGTTATCATGGTTTTTAATTCAAAATATTTGGGTTGAGATTGTACTTTATTATAATCAAGTTGGAGGCAATTCACAGTTGTCATGGGCGCCTCTCATGCCTTTAGGACCTTGGTTCAATCCATCATTATTCTCAATATTTGGTCGAGAGGTTACATTTCAAGGTCAAATTGTTTGGGTCCTTGCAACACCAATATATTATTTTGTAATGATATATTTTTATAGAAAAACAAAAGGACGTTAATCTAAAACAATATCGTTTCCATCATCTTTATTTACAAAGAAGTCAGGGAAAGGATCTGCATCAGGTGTAGCCAAATATTCGCTTAGGTCAGTTTTTCCAGATTTAATGATTGTACTGTCATCAACACACATGTTTCCAGTAAACTTTTTTGAATCTTGAGTTAAGATTATATAGGCAGCATCACCCATAATTTCTGGAGTTCTGCACTTACTCAGACCTTTGTCTTCCATACTTCTTGCAAGAATATTTGTAACAGCTGAAGTATTGATCATGGTTCTAGGCCATAATGAATTTACGGCAATTCCAGAAGATTTTAATTCTTCAGACATGCCTAATGTGCACATACTCATTCCATATTTAGCCATTGTGTAAGCTACATGGGGCGCAAACCAATTACCCTCCATATTCAAAGGCGGTCCTAAATTTAAAATATGCGGGTTCTCAGCTTTTTTTAGATGTGGAATACATGTTTTTGAAACTAGAAAAGTACCACGAGTGTTAATATTATGCATTAAATCATATCTCTTCATGTCAGTTTGAAGTGTAGGGGTAGGGCTAATTGCGCTTGCATTATTCACACATATATCAATTCCACCAAACTCCGTTACTGCCTGCTCTACGGCTGTATTAACTTCTTCTTCAAAACGAATATCTGTTTTTATTCCAATTGCATTACCTCCAGCTTCTTTCAATTCATCGGCTGCAGTATAAATAGTTCCAGGAAGAGTAGGGTGAGGCTCAGTTGTTTTAGCGGCAATTACAATATTAGCACCATCCATTGCCGCTTTTTTAGCAATCGCAAAACCAATTCCACGAGTAGCACCTGTTATAAATAATGTTTTTCCTTTTAATTTTGTCATAATATTTTCCTTATTGTAATTTTTTAGGTTTCCATTCAAGAGTTCCGAAGAAACTTAAGAATTTTTCTTTAAATCCAACTGCAGATTTAGACTCTCTGTACATCTTAATCCAAAGCATGAATGTAATTTTAAGTGGGTTAAATGTCTTAACATTCTCCTTTATTCCATATACAACTTTTTCACCCTCAGGTTCAAATGTTCCAAAAAATTTATCCCAAATGATAAGAAGATTTCCAAAGTTTTTATCAATATACTGATCATTTGAACCATGGTGAACACGATGATGAGAAGGAGTAACAAAGATATATTCTAGAGGTCCCAGTTTATTTATCCATTGAGTATGTCCTATTACACCCCAGAACGTTGAAGCAATTCCAACAACAACAGTAATCAATGGATCAAATCCAATAAGAGGCAAAGGCATAAAGAAAATAACCTTTGCAAATGGAGCAAACCATGCTTGACGCAATGAGACAACAAAATTCATTTCTTCGCTAGAATGGTGGTTCATGTGCATTGCCCATAAAAACTTTATTCTATGCGAAAATCGATGAAACCAATAGTAAAGGAAATCAACGGTAAAAAATGTCAGCATAACAACAAAGAAAACGTGCATTAGGTCATTAATTGTGAAAAGTCTGAATTGATAGAGATAGATATTAAACAATAGGAATGAACCTTTTGTAAGCAAACTGACGATGACATTGCCAGTTAAAAGTCCATAGGATCCTAAAGTATCATTTAGTTTATACAGCTTTAGACCTCTTAAGTTTGAATAGATAGCCTCACTCGCAATGAGAAGAGCGATTAATGGGACTGCATATGTATAAACTGATAACTCTGTCATAATCTATGTTTTGGTTTGTTTATAAATTTTTAAAATATTATAATGTAATTTACTATTTTTTTTTGTTTTTTCAATTTTTGCTGACATTCCAGATTCTTTGACTGTATTTAATTTTATTTTTTTGTGTAATATTCTGGTTCTCAATATTTTTAAATTTCTATCTAAATCAAGTATATGATGACCAGCTGAAGTAGTTTTTGCAGCTAAAATAAAATATTTTGACTCATTATTATTTAAACAGTTGTAAATTTTTTTTATATAGATGGTCATGAATTATAACTAAATTTTATACATAAAAAATCTTCATTTAACTGTAACACAAATAGTTCATAGTTTGTCTTACAAAAAAAGAGAAAAAAATGGAAGCAAAAGAAGAAGTACAAAAAATTATGCTGAGAAAGGAGTTTCATGAATGAAATTATTCATGACGATACAGTATGGATTCTATAGTAAGAAGTCTTGTTAAAACTATATCCTGGAGATTGACAGGAACATTTTGCACTTTTTTAATTAGTTTTATTATATTAGGAGATATTACAGCTAGTAGTACTATTGCTTTAATTCAGCTAATATTTAACACTATCATGTTTTATATACATGAACGTATATGGAATATAATTAAGTGGGGCAAAGTTTAAAATAAATGAAAACTAAATAAATAAGGAGATTAATAATGAGTTCAATTGAAGTAAAAAGTTTTAGTACTGCAAGTTGAAGTCAACACAAATTTAAAATAATGCGGGTATTAAGGCTGTCAATGTTGGAGGTCAAAGAGTGTTAAAGCTTACTCTTCAACCTGAATAGAAACGGTCTGATGATATTAAACCAACAGTTGGCACTGAAAGCCGCTAGGCAATACACCTTGGTGTTATTGTAGAAGGAAGTGTAAAAGCTATTCATAATGACGGCACTGAAGCTACTTATCATGCTGGCGATGCATATTCAATTCAGCTTGGACATGATGGAATGGTAGTTGGCGACTCACCTGCAATTGTTTATGAATTTGCAGGCGCTTGGGATGAATAAATTATTGCGATAGGTCAAAATCGTTATCAGCTCTACAGCCGATACCAATTTCATACCCTTTATTCTTAATTGTTTCTCTATCAGCATCATTATCTTGCAGTTTTTCTATGATAGCGCTATTTCTATCAATGCATTGTTTATGTTTTGATGGAAAAATTGTTAATATGGTTATTGCAACAAAGCAAACAATAAGAACACCAGGCCAAACGCTAAAATCTTTCATTATTATTTAAATAGTTCCTCAGCTTTTAATTTATCTCTTTGTTTACTTTTTATATACTCATGACATCTTTTGATTTCTGTCTCCATTTCAAGAATATAGTCTTTTAGCTCTTCTACGCTTAATTCATCAAAATCAATTTTTTTAATCTTTTTAATAGGCTCTAATTCGTCAGTATCCATACTTGTAAGCTATTATAAAAACGATTAAATTCCAAAAGAAAGAGATAAAAATATTCTAATTGAACTAAATTTATAGTATCTTAAATTAAACATTGCTTATGAAATTATGCATTATCGCCAAATATTTATATTAACTTTCTTTTTCGTTTTTTTATTCATCCCTATGACAGTGGCTGGTTCTCCAGATGATTCAAACTCAAACCCTGTTCAAATTAACAAAATTAATTCTTCAAGCTTCTCTAGTTTTGTTGACTCAATGGATATCCTTGGTTTTGACAATATTTATTTTAAAAGAGCTCCCGAAGAATTCAAATCTAGAACTGAGAAGGCATTTAATGAGAGATCTAAAACAAAAGATGCAAATCAAATTTTTGATCTTTTTAAATCAGAACTAAATAGTACACCTCATTATGCATATAAAATTTATAATGAAACCCTTGTTCATTTGTATGATTTATCACCTAGAACATTTGAGAAAAATTCAATTATTCTAAAAAATTCTTTAATTGAAATATTAAGTCAACCTTATAACCCAGAGTCAAAGATTACCTATACTGACGAACTTGACTGTGGCGCAGAAGAAAATTATGAACCCTGCAAAAAACTATACCAAAAAAAGATGAGGCTGCCTCTTATCTTGTTCTTAATGCTTCCAGCGCTTTTGTAGTCCATAAACTAATATTTTATTATGAGAACATCTTATCTAGAAAATGATTTGATAAAATTAAGAAGAGAATTCCATTCACAACCGGAACTAAATTTTGATGTTACTGAAACTTCAAAAAAAATTGAGTCAATACTTAAGTCTTCAAATATTGAAGTGCATAATAATATTGGTAGAACAGGTTTAGTTGGCATTATCAAAAAAGGAAATTCAAACCGAAGCATCGGAATTAGAGCTGATATGGATGCTTTACCAGTTAATGAGGCTAATACATTTGATTACAAATCCAAGCATGATGGCAAAATGCACGCTTGCGGTCACGATGGCCATGTTACGATGGCATTGGGAGCCGCTAAACATTTAGCTGAAAAAGAAGATTTTGACGGAACAGCTTATTTTGTCTTTCAACCAGATGAAGAACAAACTCAAGGTGCTCAAGCTATGATTGATGATGGTTTATTTGATCGTTTTTCAATGGATGAAATTTATGCATTTCATAATTTACCGGGAATGGATGTTGGAACTTTTGCTACGAGAGCTGGAACAATTACAGGCAGTGAAAGCTTATTTCGAATAGAACTAAAAGGTATAGGAGGGCACTCTGCGTTACCACATATGGGAGTTGACACAATAACTGTAGGCACTCAGATCATTACCGCTCTTCAGTCCATAGTTTCAAGAAAATTAAACCCCGCAGTTAACGGTGTAGTTTCTGTTACAGAATTTATTACTGATGGAACTGAGAATGTTTTACCAGGACATGCACTTATCTTAGGAGATACGAGAGCTTTAGCTCCTGACTCAAATAAAATCATGGAAGAATCTATGAAAAATATTGTGAATGGTATGGCTCAGGCACATGGCATAGAAGTTAAATTTGAATATAGGACTAGAACCAATATGACAATTAATTCACCTGAGCAGGCAAGATTTGCCTCAATGGTTGCGGAGAAACTAGTTGGAAAAGAAAATGTAGATGGCGATTGTGAACCAAAGTTATTTTCTGAAGACTTTTCTCAGATGTTAATGAAAAAACCAGGTTGTTATATTTTAATTGGAAATGGGAAGGATGGATCCTGTGGTAAAACGTTGCATTCATCAAATTATGATTTTAATGACAAACTATTAGTAACGGGATCATCTTATTGGAGTGAATTAGTTCTTGAAAAGCTAGGATAACTTCTTCATTGGCCACTCATTAAATACTTATGAATAAATTAGATAATAATTTATTGTCAATTATCTGCATTCTAGTAGGGATGTCTATTTTTTCTATTCAGGATGTATTAATTAAACTTTTATCAAATGAAGTCTCTACTTTTCAAATCTTATTTACGCGAAGCATTGTAGGATCCTCTTTGCTTGTCGCTTATTTAAGATTTATGAAGATTAAAATAGAGTTTTCAACTAATTATCTTTTCTTAACAATTTTCAGAGGAATAATCTTTCTATTTGGTTTTGCTTTATTTTATGTTGGCTTAGCAAATTTATCGTTTGCTATTTGTACATCATTATTTTTTACAGCCCCTTTCTTCGTAACAATTCTATCTAAGGTATTCTTAGGTGAGACTATTGGTATAAGGCGTTGGCTTACAGTCTTGTTTGGATTTTTAGGTGTTCTAATTATCGCGAACCCTTTTTCAAGTGAATTTAACTATTACATGGTTTTTCCAATTTTATGCGCAATGTGTTATGCGGGGGCGATGATCATTATTAAAATTACTTCAGATAAAGATAATGTATACGCTCAAACTTTTCATTTTTATTTTACGGCAATGATCTTATGCCCAATCAGTGCTTTAATTGGAAATATATTTAATCTTCATGATCCATCTAATCAAATTACAGACTTTTTGTTCCGATCATGGGAATATAATTTTGATATCAACTTATTTTTAATGATACTTGTTGGATTAACTGCAGTAATAGCATTTGTTTTTACTATAAGTGCTTATAGGTTAGGAAAGCCGTATATTGTTGCTCCATTCGAGTACATATTATTAGTATGGGCGGTCGTCTACGGCTGGTTGATATGGGGTGAAAAAATTACATTACAGAGTTGGATAGGAATATTTATTATTGTAATAGGTGGAATTTATATTTTCTATCGAGAGAAAATAAATGATCAAGTTCTTGCAACAGATCAAACCATAAGATGATAATTATCAAACCTCCATTACTGTAGTAAATTTTTTACAAAAAATTTAAAGAAAGTGTATTTGAAACTATCAAAACTATTCCCAGATGCTCCTACTGTATATCCGTATGTAATGCATGAAGAGTCAATTTTAGTATCTTTATTAGCATTTCCATCATCTTCGATATAATAAGCAGGACAATCATGCCATTTTTCTAGATGCTCCTCATAGCCATATTTAGCGTCATAGCTGGCTTCAAATCCATGGCCCCATCCACTTCTTGTAACTACTTTTATATCAGCTCCATTTTTTTTTAATTTTTCTCCATATTTTTCACATAGTTCTGCCTTAGATGCATCATCGTTAGCTCCATTAACCATTAAAATTTTAGTTTCTTTTATTGGTTGAGGGTTTCTAAAAAAACCTGCTTGATAACACTCAACTGATCTTGGAAGGGAATAAGCATAGTATAAATCTTTACTAATTAGCTCGTCTCTAATTCTTTTCTCTGCAATCGCAAGAGAATTCATTCCTCCTCTAGACCATCCAGTAATTCCAACTTTTTTAATATTTATTTTTGGATCCTTAGATAGATACTCAAGTGTCATAAATGCATCAATATAAAAAGAATATGTTGATACTTGTGACTGGTCAGCGCCAGCACTTATTACATTTCTTCCATTGAAGTTATCTACAAACATTACTGCTATACCTTTTTTAAGTAAGTGTTTTGCAGTTATTTTGCTGAATTGAAACCATTTACTATGAAATTGAGAGGCTCCTCCACTAGCATGATTATAAACTAAGATGGGGAATGGTCCTTCACCTTTTTCAGGATAAATAATTAATGCATCTATTCTTACTGGTGAATCTTTATAGGTTTTATTTTTTAAACTAATAAATTCATTTGGATAATCTCAATTTCATAGTAAATG
>JAQWTH010000033.1 GCA_029242795.1 Candidatus Pelagibacterales bacterium
GAAAAAGAAACAGATACATTTTTACCTGATCAATCAAGACAAAAAGAAACTGTGACCGGCTCAGCGAATGGTTCTTTTACATTAAAAGAAAGTTTAGCCGATGGATTTAAGAAGGGGTATCAACTCTCAGATGAAATTACAAAGAATGGAATAGAAACTTCCATGCCGATATCAGATGAAAAAGATTTTGGTCCACACGACAAGTTCTGGTGCATGCCCCTCCCAGACAATAAACACCATAAAAGGTTTGTTGATTTTCAAAATGATGTAGCTGTATCAGATATTCAATTAGCAGTAAGAGAAGGTTTCAGATCAATTGAGCATGTAAAAAGATATACCACTCTTGGAATGGCTACAGATCAAGGTAAAACAAGCAATCTGAATGGTCTGCAACTCGTATCAGATCTAGAAAAGAAAATTGTTCCAGAAGTTGGGCACACAACTTTTAGACCACCTTATACATCTGTAACTATCGGCACTATTATTGGTCGTGAAGTTGGAAAAAATTATCGTGCAACAAGAAAATCTCCAATTCATGAATGGCACGAAAAGAATAATGCTGTGTTTGTTGATGCAGGACTATGGCTACGCCCAAGATATTATAAGCGAGGGAATGAGACTCTCCAAGAAGCGGCAAAGAGAGAGGCGCTAAATGTAAGACAAAATGTTGGCATTTGCGATGTAACGTCTCTTGGAAAAATTGATATTAAAGGAAATGACTCTGCAGAGTTTCTAAATCGAGTATATACAAACGCCTTTCTAAAATTACCTGTTGGAAAAGCACGATATGGTGTGATGTTAAGGGAGGATGGAATGGTTTTTGATGATGGTACTACAACACGAATAGCTGAAAACCATTTTCATATGACAACCACCACAGCACAAGCTGCAAATGTTCTTTCGCATCTTGAATATTACCTTCAAGTTGTCTGGCCAGAACTTGATGTTAATGTTGTATCAACCACTGAACAATGGGCTGGGGCAGCAATTGCAGGTCCAAAATCTAGAGAGTTGTTACAATGTCTATTCCCTCATGATGATATGAGTAATGAGGGCTTTCCTTTTATGGGCTTCAAAGAATTAAAATTTAAAAATACATCTGCTCGCATTTTCAGAATTTCTTTTTCAGGAGAATTGGCTTTTGAAGTGAATGTTATGTCTGATTACGGCAATGAGATGTGGAATGAAATTATGTCTCTGGGTAAAGATTTTGGCATTCAAGCTTACGGCACAGAAGCTTTATCTACGCTGAGAATCGAAATGGGTCATGTCGCTGGTTCTGAGATTGATGGACGAACAATTGCTTATGATCTTTCACTAGATGGAATGCTGAGTCAGAAAAAAGATTTTATTGGAAAGAGATCTCTTAATAGAAAAGCATTTACAGAAGATGATAGAGAAAAAATTGTGGGTGTTGTTCCAATTGATAAAAAAACATCAATTCCTGAGGGCTCTTATTTGGTTGAAAATGCAAAAGCTAGCTTTCCAAATCCCAAGTTAGGACATGTATCTGCTTCTTGTTGGAGTGTTGAATATGATAACCCTTTTTCATTAGCAATTATCAAAGATGGTAAAAATAAAAAAGGTGAAAAGCTCTTCGCTGTATCACCATTAAAAAATAAAGTAATTCCTGTGGAAATTGTATCTCAGCATTATGTAGACCCTGAAGGGAAAAGAGTGCGCTCATGAGTAAAATTTCACCATTATCAAATTCTCACGAATTAGGGCTACACGGCAATTATAAGAACAAAGATGAAGCTGATTTATTAATTATAAAAGAAATTACAAATATCAAAATTTACCAAATATCTAAATATAAAAATAGTGATGCTGACATAAAAAATATTTCACTTAATGGTCATAATTTTCCTGCTAACTCAGGATTGTCTGCGGGTGATGAAAATATGAGAATTCAATGGCACGCACCTAATGTTTGGATGATACTCTCTAATAATGAAGATATTTTTCAAGAAATAAAAAAACAATTCATGGACTCTGATTTTGCAATTACTGATCTTTCTCATTCTAGGGCAATAATCCAAGTCAAAGGAAAAGATGCTCTTAACGTTATAAAGAAAGGATCTCCACTGAATTTAAATGATTTTGGAAAAAATAATTGTGCAAATTCAGTTTATCATGGCATTACAATAACTTTAGATATGATTAATAATGATCCTTTGACATTTAATATAATGGCTCTAAGAAGTTTTGCAGGCTCGTTTCACCATGCAATTACTGATGCTTCTCTCGAATTTGGTTTTAAAGCAGTTTAAAATCAATTCAGATGAGAATTGAAAATATCATTTTAAACATATTAAGAGTTTTACCAAAATCGTTCCTAAGATTAATAGCTGGCCCTCCTGTGATAATTGATGGAAATGAACTAGACATAAATATACAAATCGCTGAAAAACTCTCAGAAAAGGAGATGAAGAAGCAACGTATTACCACTCATGATTATCGAGAAGCAGCTAGACAGTTTGACTTAGCTGGCCTACCAAGAGTCAGAGGGATAGGAATTGAAGACGTTAAAATCCAAGGTCCTAGTGAAGAATTGAAAGCTCGAATTTATTTTCCTAAGAAAATATCAGATGAAAATGGTGCAATATTATTTTTTCATCAGGGAGGTTTTGTTTTGATGAGTCATTTAACAGATGACTATTTTTGTTCATTATTAGCAGATGTGTGTAATGCTAAAGTTATATCACTTGATTATAGACTGTGCCCAGAAAATGAGTTTCCAGCTCCAATTGAAGACTGTCTTTTTCTTTGGGATTACGTGCAAAAAAATTCTTCTACATTAGGAATTGATCCACATAAAGTTGCGCTTGCGGGTGATAGTGCTGGAGGAATGATATCTAGCACAATGTCAATTGTGTTAAGAGATAGGAAAGAAATTCAACCGCTTGCTATATGCATCGCATACCCATGGGTAACGCCAAGTATGAAAGATCAACCTTCAATTGAAAGCTGCGCTAATACTTTCCCTATGTCTAGAGAAACTATGGAGTTTTTTAATAAAAATGTCTTTCCAGATGGGAAAAACCTTGATCATCCTTGGGCAAATCCTCTGAATAAAAACGATTTATCAAATTTACCACCAACAATAATTGCTACTGCAGGATTTGATCCTATAAGAGACCAGGGACAATATTTTGCTAAGAAATTAATTGAAGCAGAGAACGAGGTAAAGCATCTCTTTTTTTCAAATCTTTCACATAGTTTCTTAATATTAGGACGTATTAGTAAAAAAGCTAATGAAGCCAGTATAAAATTAGCTTACGAGTTGTCTAAATATTTTGAGTAAAATTAAATTAGCTGTATTGGCTTTAAGAAATTTTATGATTGTGTTTTCAATTTTGTCACAGCATAATTATTTTTAGTTAATAAACGCAAATTAAATAATAATGAAATGTTACTAAAAAATAAAAAAGTTATTATATCAGCTGGAGCAAGAGGTATTGGCTGGGCCACAGCTAAGGTATTACATAAGAGAGGCGCAAAGATATTTTTATGTGATATAGACGAAAAGCGTATTCAAAAAATTAATAAAGATAAGAAAAATAGTATTCGCGCTTTTTTTTGCAATGCTGACAATGAAAAAGATGTTAAAAAATTTTTTAAAGAGGTAAAAAAAGTTACAAATTCAATTGATTGTTTAATTAATAACGTAGGAGTTGCAGGTCCCACAGGAGTAATTGAAAAATTAAATACTGAAAATTGGGATCAAACCCTTAAAACAAATGTTATAAGTCATTTCTTATTCACAAAAAATGCTATTCCAATGCTAAAAAAAAATAAAGGAGGCTCCATAATAAATATTTCTTCAACCGCTGGTGTTTTTGGTTTCCCACTAAGATCTCCCTATGCTGTAAGTAAGGCGGCAACTTTGAGTTTTACTAAGACAGCGGCAATGGAATTAGGGAAGTATGGGATAAGAGTTAATGCCATTCTTCCTGGTGTAACACGAGGATCAAGAATGAACAGAGTCATTGATGCAAAAGCCAAATACTTGGGCGTATCGAAAAAAAGTATCGAAAAAGATTTTGTGTCTATGGCGTCAATGAATAGCTGGATCGAAGAAGAAGATATTGGAAAATTGTGTTCATTTCTAATGTCTGACGATAGCAATAAAATTTCAGGACAATCTATTGCTGTTGACGGCAATACATTGCGAGCTGACTAGATTTTTATTATAAATTTCCTTCAAATGAATTTAAGTAAAGTGTTTTCATATCATCTTCGCTTAAATCAACCGGATTAGTGGAAGTCGATGGGTCAACAAGTGCCATCTTAGACAATTTGTCAAAATCAAATTTAAGGTTGAGATCTTTTAGAGTATGAGGAATTGAGAGCTCATTTCTTAAATCTAAGATCCATTTTAGGAACCCATCAAATGTTTGATTATCTAAATCAATATATTTAGATAGAGAAATAATTCTTTCTTCTATTTGGGGCTGATTGAATTTAATGACGTACGGCATGAAAATTGCATTCGATAGCCCATGATGAACATCATTAACAGCATTAATAGGATGGCTTAATGAATGAATTGCACCCAATCCCTTTTGAAATGCGGTTGAGCCCATCGTTGAACTAACCAACATTTTTGCTCTAGCTTCAATATTTTCTGGAGAATTATAAGCGTTAATTAAATTTTCCTTAATAATCTTAATGCCCTCAAGAGCAATTCCATGTGCCATTGGATGAAAAACATTTGAACAATATGCTTCAAGACAATGAGCCAAAGCGTCCATTCCAGTTGCAGCTGTTAAATGTTTAGGTAAAGAAATTGTAAGAGAAGGATCAAGGACGACTAAATCTGGTAGCATCGTTGGATGAAAAATAATTTTTTTTGTATACGTTTGCTCATCCACAATTAGAGATGCTCTTCCTGTTTCTGATCCAGTTCCAGCTGTGGTTGGAACAGCTATTACTCTTGGTAAATTTTCAATGATAGCTCTTGTCCAATTATCGCCGATATCCTCAAAGTACCAAATATTTTCTTTTTGTTTAGACATAAAAGCAATTGCTTTTCCTGCATCAAGTGAACTTCCTCCACCAATTGCAATTACACCATCATTTTTATCTTTGAGAAAAACTTCAACGCCATCATTAATATTTTTTCCAGTTGGATTACCTTTTATTTCTGAAAAAATGCTTAATTTGATTTCTGATTTGGTCAAATTTTCGACAATGGTATTAAATTGATCAATTTCTCTAAATTGAGGGTCAGTTACAATCAGAGGATTTTTTATTCCCAGTTCATAAATAAACTCTGCAAGTTCGTGAATTCTATCAACACCAAATTTAATTGGTGTTGGATAATTCCAATTTATATTTTGAATATTAGTTTCCAATTTTGACCTCGTAACCTTCTCTTCTTGGAGTATCATCAATAAGTTCTGATGGAAAACCATCAGCTCTTAAGTCGGCTTGACACGCATCTTCTATTCTTTTAACTATCATTGAAGACCAGGCCCGATCTCCATATTTATCACGCCCCTTTTTAAAAATTTCTGTTATCAGGGAAGATATCTCTGTTGGAATGTTCATTGATTTAGCAAGGTCATCAAATAAACCAACGTCTTTACAAACTAGGTCCATAGTGAAATTAATATTATAACTTCCATTCATTATAACTTGGCTTTCAGTTTCATGAACGAATGAATTTCCTGAACTAATCTTTATTCCTTCATAAGCTTTTTTTAAATCGATCCCTGCTTTTTTACAAACCATTAAACCTTCTCCCAAAGCAGCGAGGTGAGTTGAGGCTAAGTAATTTGTAACTACTTTTAAAACCGAAGCCTTACCTAATTCACCTACATGTAGAATCTGATATCCCATGGCAGATAATGCTGGAAAAGCCATCTCAAAAGCAATTCGTGAACCACCAACTAAGATTGCAATATTTCCAGTAGCAGCTCTGTGACATCCACCTGAAACAGGCGCTTCGCAACAATGAATTCCTTTTTTTTCCATTAACTCTCCAAGGCGTAACATCTCACGACTATCAGTTGTACTCATCTCAATCCAAACCTTGCCTTCTTTAGCACCATGTATTAATCCATCACTTCCCTCCACAACATTTGCAACAGCTTCGGGGCTTGGTAGACAAGTGATCGCAATGTCAGATAAGGATACAAGTTCTTTAGGAGAGTTAGTCCATTGAGCACCAGATTGCATTAAGTCTTCAGCATTACTTTTTTCAAGATCATAAACATATAGATGATGTCCGGCTGATAATAGACTGTTTGCTAATTTAAAACCTACATTACCTAGTCCAATAAACCCTATTTTCATAAAAATTAATCCTTTCAGTCTTACAGTGTTGGTGGAACAGGTCTTTGCCTTGTTCCGATAGCATGAAATGCAATTGAAAAAATTATAACTAAACCACCGATTAATGTGTAAGACTCAGGTACTTCGTTTACTCCAAAGAGTGGTATCCAACACCAAATTACTCCTCCAACAACTTCAGTCAATGATAGCAACATAAACTCTGCAGCTGGTAAATATTTTGATCCAATACTTAGAAGTATTAATCCTGATGCTACAAATGAACCATGTAAAATACTTAGTAGAATATTTCTTGTAGGCATCGTTAGATTTTCGGAGAAGATTAATATCATTATAACTGAAAACAAGGCGCATGTTACACCTGATATCATTATGGTTGTAAATTTAGGCGTATCAGGCTGCCATCTTAAGGTTACAGCGAAAGTTGCAAATGAAACTGAACAAAATAATCCAAAAACCCATCCCATAAAAGTTCCCGACTGCCAATCGCTGTAGGCCATGATGAACATGCCACCTAGTGAAATCACACAAGCTATTAAGGTCGCTGCTCTAACATATTCTCTCAAAAATATATAAGCAAAGAGACCTGCAAATAATGGTTGGGTTCCAATCATGAATAGTGTGGTTGCTGCTGATGTATAGGTCATTCCAAAAATAAAAAAAATAAAAGCAAACGCTAATGCGACACCGCCAAGTAACCCAGAAAGGCCAACTCTTTTAAAATTATGTCGAAATGCAAAACCTTCTTTATAAAGTAAAAAAATCAATAAAATTGTGGCTACGGTCAAACCTCTACAGAATAAATAATGCCATTGATATATTTGGGCATCAACCATATGTCTTACAGTTGGAGCACCGAAACTCCAAATCAATCCAGCTGATAGAGCAAGTACAAATCCTAAAAAATATTTTTTGTTATAATCGGAACTCATATGGCTTGAAAAAGAATATATAAAAAAACAACTTATTACACTATAAATGATACACATGAATGACAGTAAAATCAGAGGGTTTTGCCATAATAACTTTCAAAATGTTTCTGATACATTTTTAAATAATTTAAATAGTGATGAGGAAGTTGGCGCTTCGTACACTGTAATTCAAAATGGTAAAATTATAGTTGATATTCATGGGGGCTTTAAAGATAAAGATCAAATCGACCCTTGGAATGCAGATACATTAGTTGGAGTCCATTCAACTGGTAAGGGCATTATCTCAATGATTGTTGCTCTTCTCATTGACCAAAAAAAACTCTGTCTTGATGAATATGTTTCTAACTACTGGCCTGAATTTAAAGGAGATGGCAAAGAGGAAATAAAAGTGAGAACTTTACTATCTCATCAAGCTGGAATGTATGCATGGAGAGAAAAAGTTCATGAGGATGATTTTCACAATTGGACATACGTTGTTGAACTACTTGAAAAACAAAGTCCATTTCATAAGCCCAATGAACTCATCTGCTATCATCCAAAAACAATAGGATTTCTCGTTGGTGAACTTATCAAAAGAATTACTAAGAAAACAATTGGGGAGTTTCTTAAGGAACAAATATCTATACCGTTAAATGCTGATTGCTTTATTGGAACTCCTGAAGTTTATCATGACAATATAGCGACATTAATCAGCGCTCCAAGTTTAAGAAAGGCTTTTAGTGATCCTAAAAATATTGATGAATATACATTAAAATCATTCCTCAACCCTGGAAATAGAACAAAAACAGCAAATACAAAAGAATATCGTCTTGCAGAAATTCCTGCTCTAAATTGTCATAGCAACTCAAAGTCTTTAGCTAAAATTTATGATTTTTTCCTTAATAGTGACTTTATCAGTAAAAATACATTAAATCAGATTACTTCAATCGAAGTTAGAGGAGACGATCAAGTAATGAAAAGGCCAATGCAGTGGAGTCCTGTTGGTTTTAGTATTGGAGGAGGAAAATTGTTCGGCAAGAGCAGTCTTTCTTTCGGGCATACTGGATGGGGAGGCTCAATGGCATTTGCAGATCCAGATAATAATCTCAGTATATCATATACAATGAATATGCTTACAGGATCTATGCTTGGAGATCAAAGGGCTTTGGACTTAGTTGAGGCAACTTATAAGAATTTATGAAATTAGCTTTTAAAACAAAATTTTTTTATGGAGGTGGAGACTTTGCTATAAACATTATGTGGCAGTTGACTGTCTTTTACTTAATGTTTTTTTATACGGATGTTTTTGGACTATCACCTGCAAATGCTGGTTTAGTTTTTTTTCTTTCCAAGATTTGGGATTCAATAACTGACCCAATAATGGGCTATATAGCTGATAATACATCATCAAGATGGGGTAAATTCAGACCTTATATTCTTTTTGGATCCGTCCCAGCTTTGATTGCAATCGTATTGTGTTTTACATCTCCTGATTTAAGTGAGACAGGTAAATTTTATTGGGCGCTTTTTTCATACATTACATTCACGACCTTATACACTGTAATTGCTATTCCAATCGGTTCACTTATTCCAGCTTTAACAAATGATATAAATGAACGTACATCATTAGCTTCATTTAGGTATTTGGGAGCCAGCTGTGGCTCAATAACTGTAGCAGTTTTAACGTTGCCACTCGTGGGTCTTTTTAGTTCACAAAAAATAGGATTCCCGATTACTATTTCGATGTTTGCTTTTTTGGCTTTTATTTTATTTTTACTATGTTTTTATTTTACTCAAGAGAATTTCTCAAAAGTTTATGAAAAAAGAATTAGTGTAAAAGACACAGTATCGATGGTGATCTCAAATTCACCGTTACACTTTATTATAGTCGCCTTATTAGGAACGTGGGTTGCAAACAATATTAAACAAGTCACTGTTGTCTATTTTATAAAATACAATCTACAGCTCGAAGCATACTTTAGCGTCTTATTACTCGCAGTTATTTTACAGATCATGCTTGGGGCGTACCTCGCAAGTGTAATAAGAAATATGTTTGAAAAAAAAACAATCTATATTATTGGAACTGCTCTTTATGTCGTCACTGACTTAATCGTTTATTATATAACTGGATATGACAATTTTTGGCTTTTTGGATTTGTTATCTTCTTTGGATTTGTAGGATTTGGTATGGCAGGTGTAGTTGCCTGGTCAATGCTAGCGGATACAATAGAATTTGGTGAATGGAAATCTGGATTTAGAGCCGAAGGAGTTTTAAATTCATCTTATGTATTTCTTTTCAAATTAAGTGTTGGATTCAGTGCTTGGTTAGCTGGCTATATACTTGAAAAAACAAATTATATTCCAAATGAAACTGTCCAAAGTGAAGAGACATTAAATGGTCTATTTATAATGGGATATATTTTTCCAGCAGTTGCTGGAACTATTGCAATGGTCATAATGTTTTTTAACAAATATGACAGCAAATTTTATGAAAAAATATTTGCTGAACTTCAAAAGAGATAGCTGTTAAATGAATAGTACTGCAACTGGTGAAGCGTTTGGTAGAGTAAACCTTATGGGTGAGCATATTGATTATAATTCTGGTTGCGTAATACCTTTACAAATAAATAGATCAATAAAAGTTTTCATAGAGCAAAACTCTGCTCTTGATGGCATTAAGATTAAATCACAAAACTATAATAACGAAATATGTACTGATACATTGGACAAAAAAATGAACAATTGGGCTGATTTCATAATTGGTTCATGTTTTATTTTTGGTAAAGAGTTTGATATTAAAATCAAAAAAATATTTATAAATTTAAAAAGTAATCTTCCAATTGGAATTGGAGTCTCCTCCTCAGCAGCTGTGACTGTTGCCACGCTAAGAGCATTATCAGCATATTATGAGATTGAAATTCAAAAAGAACATTTAGTTAAATTGGCTCATTCTGTTGAGAGAGATTTTGTTGAGGTAGCTGGGGGTTTAATGGATCAATTTGTTTCAATTTACGGAGCAACAAACAAAGCTTTGTTTCTTGATACTAAATCAAATGAATTTGAGTTAATAGATATTTCAAATAATTATAATTTTTTTATAATTGATAGTGGAAAACAAAGAATCCTTACTGATGGTACTTTAAATAAAAAAAAAGACTGCTGTCAAAAAATAATAAAAAAATTAAATATTGAATATTTATGTCAGTTAAATGAATTAAGTGATGAGAATAAAAATATACTGTCCAATGAAGAGATAGAAATAGCAAGTCATGTAATACTTGAAAATCAAAGATCAAAATTTGGCAAAATTGCTCTTACACAAGGTGACTTTGAGCAATTTGGAAAACTAATGACTCAAAGTCATAACTCTCTTCGAGATTTATATAAGGTATCAACGAGTGAATTAGATGTGCTAGTTGATTTATGTAATAAATTTGGTTCTATGGGATCAAAATTAACTGGAGCTGGATTCGGTGGAGCTATAGTAACCTTAATCAAAAAAGAATTGGTAGAAGATTTAAAAATGTTTATTGTAGAAAATTATCCAAATGCTAAATTCTTATAAATGAAATTAAATTTACCAAATAATTTTATATGGGGTACTGCTACTGCAGCTCACCAAGTTGAGGGAGATAATAAAAACTCAGATTTTTGGTTTTTAGAAAACTTTAAAAATACTACATTTGCTGAGCCGTCGGGAATAGCATGTGATCAATGGAATCGCTACGAAGAAGACATAAAAATCATGGTTGACCATTCGATTCAGTCTTATCGAATGTCATTGGAGTGGGCAAAAATAGAACCAGAAGAGGGAATTTACTCAAATGAAGCAATTGATCACTATCGAAAAGTTCTTGAGTGTTGCAGAAAAAATAATTTAAAAACTTGTGTTACTTATCAGCACTTTACTTCGCCACTTTGGTTTACTGCTAAAGGTGGATGGGAAAAAAGTGAAAATGTGAAACATTTTTTAAGCTATGCGGAAAAAGTTACAAATGAGCTTGGTGATCTAATTGATATAGTGTGCACAATAAATGAGGCAAATCTTACTGCCTGCTTTGCATATAGTTTTCAAAGCTATCCTGAAAATGGCATGAAGACTATTATGCCATTTATAAAAGAAGCAGCGGAAGAGTGCGGATCAACTCTTGAAAACTTTGGACCCTTCCTATTTGGACACCCTTTTAAAATTCGTGATTGTATGATGGAAGCTCATGTAAAATCTGTACCCATTATAAAAAATATTTTAAAAAACAATCAACCTGTTGGCGTCACTTTATCTATAATGGATTATCAAGCAGCTGAAGGTGGAGAAAAAGTGAGAGACCAAGCATATGCTGAGTCAGTTGATTGTTGCTTGGATCAAATTACTAATGATGATTTTGTAGGAGTTCAAATGTATACTCGACATACATATGGACCTGATGGCATCATTAAGCCAAAAGTGGATGATCCTAATATGCTTGTCATGGGATATGAATATTATCCAGAGTCACTTGAAAATGTAGTTCGCTATGTATCATCAAAAATTAAGACACCAATTATGATTACTGAGAATGGTATTGGTACTGATGATGATAATCAAAGAATTCAGTATCTCACAACTGCTCTTCAGGGACTCCAGAAGTGTCTTGATGATGGAATAGATATTAGAGGATATTTTTGCTGGTCATTACTTGATAACTTTGAATGGCTCTTTGGCTATAAGCCAAGATTTGGATTAGTTGAAGTTAATCGAGAAACTCTGAACAGACAGGCAAAAAAAAGTTTTAAGTTTTTTAAAGATGTAATTGATCAGTCTTCTTAGTTAAATTTGCTCATAATCTGACATCGATAAAATACATCCTGCTATCAGCCAATCATTATTTTTTTGCTTTTCCATCATGTATGTTGCTGTAACAAAGTTTCCATCTGGATCAACTAAAAACACATTGAGTGCAGGGCTATTTCTATAAGTGGTAATATCTCCAAACGTTATTTTTTTCGGCCGATAAACAGCGGGATACTGATTAATTACCATTAGCTTGAAATTATCTGGAGATGAAAAAATCTTTTTTATAGACGGAGCAGCGTATTTAAATGCCTGATCGAAGTCATCTTCTGCAAATGCTTGCAGTTGATTTTTGACAGTTTTTTTGATTGCCTCTTCGTCAAAGTCAGACAAATCAGATGAAATTGCCTGACTTTGGGAAATTAAAAAAGTAAAGAATAATGTGGCAAAGAAAATTCTCAATTTATTCATCTATAGAATTTCAAATAATCCAGCAACACCCATACCACCGCCAACACACATAGTTGCGACACCATATTTTGCATTGCGTCTTTTACCTTCTATTAAAAGATGTCCTGTCATTCTAGATCCTGTCATTCCATATGGATGGCCAATAGAAATTGATCCTCCATTGACATTTAATTTTTCATTATCAATTCCTAACTTATCGCGGCAGTATAAAACCTGAACTGCAAAAGCTTCATTAAGTTCCCACAAATCAATGTCATCAACAGTTAGATTGTGCTGCTCCAATAGTTTTGGAACTGCAAATACTGGTCCGATTCCCATCTCATCAGGTTCACATGCTGCAACTGATAGTCCTCGAAAAATTCCCATCGGCTCAATATTTCTCTTTTCAGCTTCTTTTAAATCCATAAGTACACAAGATGAAGCGCCATCAGAAAGCTGGCTTGCATTTCCAGCTGTAATGTACTTATCAGGCCCCATGACTGGCTGCAGACCAGCAAGGCTCTCCATTGTTGTTTGAGGTCTGTTACATTCATCTTTATCAACTGTAACTTCTTGTTCTGAAACTTCTTTCGTTTCTTTGTTCATTACGTCCATCATTGTTTTCAATGGTACGATCTCATCTTCAAACTTGCCTTCAGTTTGAGCGGCTGCCGTTCTCTGCTGACTTTGTAATGAATATTCGTCTTGATATTCTCTACTTACGTTATAACGATCAGCAACAACATCTGCTGTATTTATCATTGGCATCCATAATGCTGGACATACTTTTTGAAGCTCAGGTTCAATTAAATATTTCATATTCATATTCTGTTGAGTCATTGAAATTGACTCAACGCCGCCCCCTATTGCGACTTTGATTCCATCAACAATAATTCTTTGAGCTGCAACAGCAATTGATTGTAATCCAGAAGAGCAAAATCTATTTATAGTAGTACCAGGCACGGTCACTGGACATCCACCAGCTATGGCAACATTTCTCCCAATATTATGACCCGTAGCTCCCTCAGGTTGCCCACATCCAAATATAACATCTTCTACCTCACCCGACTCTATGTCAGCTCTTTCAATTGCATGTTTAACAGTATGTCCACCCATGGTAATCCCATGTGTTTTGTTAAAACCGCCCCTCATTGCTTTAGCAAGACCAGTTCTAGCCGTTGATATAATAGCAGCTTCTCTCATATGAAATCCTTTAGTTTTAAGTAATACAGGATGTAACATATCTACTTTCGAGTAAAAAAAAAGTCAAAAAATCAGCTAATAAATGTATTTTTTCAGTAAAAAAATATCCCAAAACTGGCAGTAATTTAATTTAATTATTCTTGACCGGGTATCACATGAGAGGTAGTAATTGTCCACTTTAATTAAAGAGAATTGCTATGGTAATGCTTAAAACAGAAACTTCTATTCCAACTTGGGTACCTGAAGGTTATAGAAAACTAGGCTGGCATGCTGGATTTGATGTTTTAATTGGCCCGATGTATTACAAAAAGGATGAGGATGGTAATTTTAAATTTATCACCAAAATTCTTGATAAACATTTAAATGCTAATGGAGTAGCACACGGCGGCTTCTCTATGACATTAACTGATATTTTCTTTGGAACTCTAGCTTTCGTGGCAAGTGGTAAGAAACTTACCAGTACTGTATCGTTGAACTGTAACTTTGTCAGTCCAGGCCTTCAAGATGAAATTATAGAATGTGAAGCAAAAGTAACTAGAACAACTAGGTCTATGGTTTTTATTGATGGAAATTTAATCAGTAAAGATAAAGTAATAGTTTCAGCTTCTGGTATTTGGAAAATTCTGAATCAATAATTTTTAAAAAATTCGTTTAAAGATACATAGGTTTTCATATCTTTAAAAAAATTCTTCTTCATCATCTTTTTTACTTCTTTAAAAGATTTAATTTTAACCTCCAATATTTCGTCTTCATCTAAGTTTTGCTCATCAAAATCAATACATTCAGCTTGATAACAAAATATCTCACACGAATTATATGCAGGAGATGGATAATAACTTCCAAGCGATTTCCAATTTTTACCAGTATATCCAGTCTCTTCTTTAAGTTCTCTTTTTGCACAACTTAGAGGCTTTTCTCCTGGATCAATTGTTCCAGCAGGAACTTCATACATAATTTTATCAGAACCATATCTATATTGTCTCAATAGAATTATGTTTTTCTTTTCAAAAATTGGAACGATTGATGTAACACCATTATGTTTGATATAATCCCTAACAAGCTTCTTATTGTTTACCCAAACAACTTCATCTTTTCTAAATTCAAAAACATTCGCTTTAATACTTTTTTTCGTTTTAATAAATTTTGCTTTTTTTAACTTCATCTTTTTAGGTTTTCTAAATCTATATAATTCACTGGATCATGATATTTCTCAATCAAATCAATTAAATTTTGAGGAGAAATATTTACAGTTGCTGTATTAATTAACGGATGAAAATTAACTCTTTCAGAGTTTAAAAAAGATCGATCTAAATAAAATTTAACTTGTTTTTTAGTATCATTTAAAAGGGCAAAAGGGCTAACAGATCCTGGTTCAATGCCCAATATGTCTTGAAGATATTCTGATTTAGCAAAAGAAAGTTTCTTTGACTGTATTTGTTGCATTGTTTTTTTCAAATCTATAGATGCACTTTCTTCTATACTTATTAAAAAAAAATTAGCCTTTGCATCTTTTAAAAAAAGATTCTTTGAATGAGCTCCCTCAATTTGTCCACGAAGTGCCTTAGAATCCTCAACAGTAAATAAAGGTGCGTGTTCCTTTATTAAATAATCGAAACTATGATCATTGAGTATTCTGATTAAATCTTCTTTAAAGATCATTTATATATATCGTTTTAGGCTTAATTTATAATTAGAATTTGGAAGTTGATCGATAAGAAGTTTAAACTGTTTTTTCGATATCCAGCCGTTTAGGTAAGACTCTAACTCAATTGAGCCAACTAATGTTTTTTCTTTTTTTTGAAATTTATGTACGTAATTAGAAGCTTCTAGCATCTCAACCGCATCTCCAGTATCAAACCATTTAACATTATTTTTTATTGGAAAAACGCTCAGATTTTCTTCAAGCAAATAAGATAAGTGAACATCTACTATTTCTAGTTCACCTCTTTTTGATGGATTAAGCTTTTTAACAACGGAAATTGATTTTTGATCATAAAAATAAAGTCCAGGGATCGTTAAATTACTTTTTGGTTTCTTTGGTTTCTCAATTATTGACTTTATTTTATTTCTTTTATCAAATTCTATTACAGCTGACTTTGAAGGATATTTTGTTTTTACAGCAAGAATAGCTGCCCCTGATCTAACAGACTGAACTTGTTTAAGCATTGATTTAAAAGTTCTACCAATAAATAAATTGTCAGCAAGTGCAAGAATGTATGGTTTATTTGCAATAAATTTTTTACCAATATTAATTGCGTCAGGAATTCCTATTTGTTTCTTTTGAAATGAATAACTAAATTTCATTCCAAGTTGTTTACCAGTACCAAATAGTTTTTTAAATTGAGGAATATCCTGTTTTTGAGAGATAAATAGCACTTCACGCACACCAGCATTTATTAAATTTGATAAAGCATAATAAAGAAGTGGCTTATCATAAAGTGGCAAGAGCGGCTTTACCGTAATTTTTGTTGCAGGAGATAGACGCGTTCCTTTGCCGGCAGCAAGAATAATTCCTTTTTTAAATCTCATCTAAATCAGATATCTAAATTAGTTTTTATTAGCTTTATGTTTCAAGAAATTTTTATCTCTTAAATTTCTATACTCTGGTTTTTTCTTTTGCATTTTAGACACCATTGTCGACATTACATCCTCTTTATGAAGTGTGGCTGCATTCCACAGAGCTACATTTTCAAGGCTCTCTTTAACAGTATGATCTCGAGAATAGTTTAAGGTTTCTTTTGTTACCCACATAGCTAGAGGTGTTTTAGATGCAAGTTTTTCAGCAATTTCAAAAGCATTCTTAATCATTTCTTCATGATTGTCGTGAAGAGAGCTCACAAGGCCGACTTCCTTTGCCCTATCGGCTGAAACCTTTTCTCCAAGCATTGTCCATTCTCTTGCAATCCCAGCTGGAATTATTTTTGGTAATCTTTGTATTGTTCCAATGTCTGCAGCAAGTCCAACATTAATTTCCTCAATCAAGAAGAAGGCATCCTTCGTGCATATTCGAATATCAGCAGCGGTAATAAGATCTATTCCTCCTCCAATGCAACCTCCTTGTACAGCAGTTACAACAGGGAAACGTGCTGCCTCAAGACATGAAACCGCATTTTGAAGAAATCTAAGTTGTTGCAAGAAGTAACCGCGACTTCTTCCCATCTCATTATCTGTTTCATTTTCCACAATATCATCCTTGAACATACTTAGATCTATGCCGGCAGAAAAATGTGGACCTGTTGAAGAAACGATTAGAGCCCTTATTTCACCACTGTCATCTAATTCTTCAACTTCTTTTGGAAACATTGTCCAAAAATCTTCATTCATTGAATTTCTTTTCTCAGGTCTATTGAATCTGATGTGTGCTATTGAGTTATCTATTTCAACATCAAATGGTTTTGACATATTTTTTCCTCGCTTTGGATAAATGATCTATATAAACTATATATATATTTAAAACTTTGAAAAATACATAAAAAATGGCCATTAATTATGATGAAATAATGTCAATGACTTCAGAAAACGTTGAGATCTCTTATACTGATAAAGACTCAATTCTCTATAGTCTTGGAGTGGGTTTTGGAAATGATCCCATGAATATTGATGAATTAAAATATGTCTATGAAAATTCTCAGATTGCTTTGCCTTCAATGGCAACAAACTTCCAGTATCACGCGCCGTTACTCTTAAAAGCAAACATTAATTTTATAATGGTTGTTCATGGTGAGCAAAAACTCTCAATCACCAATCCTTTGCCAGTGTCAGGAGAATTTATATCAAATGCAAAAGTAATTAGCTGTTATGACAAAGGGCCAGGAAAAGGAGCAATTATTGACGTTGAAACGACAATCAACTTAAAAAAAGATAACACTGAAATCTGTAAACTAGTCAGCACTACATTTGCAAGAGGAGATGGCGGTTTTGGCGGTTCAGATTCCCCTAAAAAAGAATTAGTTAAAACATCGGGAAGCCCAGATTTTGTTCATGAAATTAAAACAAAACCTGATCAGGCATTAATATTTAGACTATCTGGGGACTACAATCCATTGCACTCTGATCCAAGTTTTGCAAAGGCCGCAGGATTTGAAAAGCCAATCTTGCACGGAATGTGCACATACGGTATCGCATGTCGATCTATAATTGAAAGTATATGTGAGAAAGATGTAAAAAGACTAAAAAGATTTGATTGTCGATTTTCTTCTCCAGTGTATCCTGGAGAAACTATAATCACTGAAATGTGGAAGAATGGAAATGTCATTCATTTCCAATCAAAAGTTAAAGAAAGAGATAAAGTAGTCATTAAAAATGGAGAAAGTGAAGTTGTATGATACCGCCTGCTGGAATTGAACCTGGAAAAAATGATTTGTTTTATAATGAGTCTCATGATGCTTGGAGACAAGAGTTAAGAAAATTTGTTTCTAAAGAAATCGTTCCATTTGTTGAAGAGTGGGAAGAAGCTGGAGAGTTCTCAAGAGAACTTTATAAAAAAGCTGGTAAATTTGGCTTACTTGGTATGGGGTATCCTGAGAAGTATGGTGGTACAAGTGAGGGAATTGATATCTTTCATGGTATCGTGACTTCTGAAGAACTCGCCCAAGGATGTGGCGGTGTTGCCGCTAGCTTGTTATCACTAAATATTTCTTTACCTTTAATCATGGCACTTGGAACTGAAGAACAAAAACAAAAATATATTCCACCAGTCATAGCTGGAGAAAAAATTGCATGCTTAGGTGTAACAGAACCGTCAGGAGGATCAGATGTTGCTGGAATTAAAACAAAAGCAGTAAGAGATGGTGATCATTTCATAATTAATGGCTCAAAGATGTTTATTACAAGCGGCATGAGAGCTGATTACTATGTAATTGCATGCAGAACAGGTGGGCCAGGAACATCAGGTATATCTGCAATCGTGGTTGAAAAAGGAACTCCAGGTTTTACTCAGACTCCATTAAAAAAAATGGGTTGGCTTTCTTCTGATACGGCAGCCCTGTATTTTGATGACGTCCGTGTGCCAGTAGAAAATCTTATTGGTGGAGAGAATTCTGGATGGATGGGAATAATGTCCAACTTCAGTCAGGAACGACTTGGTCTTGCAGCTGGTATGAATGCCTACTCTCAGATATGCATTGATGAAGCTGTTGCTTGGGCAAAAGATAGGAAAACCTTTGGAAAATCTCTGATAGAAAATCAAGTTATTAAGCATAAACTTGCCGAAATGAGCAGAAAGGTTAATGCCACAAAAGCCTATATGGAGCTTCTAACTTGGAAAGTAATGAATGGTGAGCAACCTATAGCTGACTTAGCGTTACTAAAAGTTCAAGCCAGTAAGACCATGGAGTATTGTGCTCGAGAAGCTATGCAAATTCTTGGTGGCGCAGGTTACCTAAAAGCCAACAGTGGCCCTGGTAAAGTCGAACGCATCTATCGAGAAGTAAGAGTGAATGCTATTGGTGGTGGCTCAGAAGAAATCATGCTTGATCTTGCATCTCGTCAATTAGGTTTTTGATTTATCGATCCGATACTTGTTTATTTATATCAATAAATATGTATAAATAATATTATAAATAATATTTATACATAGTTGGTCTATTTGAAATCTCACTTAAAAAAACAATTAATAAAGGGTGATTTTAACCCCAATAGAGAAGTATCCGTCATATTCTGATGAGTATTTATCTACCGATCGCTGAAATTTCAATAAATATATTTCTTTTAATTTCACTTGGTGGAGTCATTGGCTTCTTATCTGGCATGTTTGGCCTGGGTGGTGGGTTTTTAATGACTCCAATGTTGATATTTATCGGAATACCAACGAATGTCGCAGTTGCTACTTCTGCTAATCAGATTGTAGCTGCATCTGTATCGGGAACACTAGGTCATTGGCGGCAGGGCTTGGTTGATATAAAAATGGGTATTATTTTAGTTAGTGGTGGAATTTTAGGATCATTTGTCGGAGTAAGTATTTTTGACTACCTATCGGATATTGGTCAAATCGATGCTGTAATCTCAGTTTTATATTTTGTACTTCTATTTTCCATTGGAAGTTTAATGCTGATTGAAAGTTCTCAAGTAATACGTGACAGAATTAGAAAAAAAACAGTAAAGAAAAAATTACATTATCATAATTGGGCTCACAGACTTCCATTTAAAACAAAATTTTATACCTCTAAACTATATATTAGTGTTATTCCTCCAATAATAATCGGTTTTGTTATTGGAATATTATCAGGGACAATGGGGATTGGTGGATCTTTTATTTTAATTCCCGCTATGATTTACTTTCTTGGAATGCCTACTTCAAAAGTAATAGGAACTTCACTTTTTCAAATTATATTTATAACTGCTGTAGTAACTTTACTTCATGCAACTACAACTTTCGCATTAGATGCAGTTTTAGCAGTTATTTTAATTATATCATCAGTCGTTGGAGCTCAGATTGGAGTAATCACTGCTAATAAGCTCAGAGGTGAAGATTTAAGAGCGCTGTTGGCAATAATTGTTTTAGTTGTAGCGGCTCAGATTGCGGCTGAATTATTTATTCAACCAGACGATTTATTTAATTTTTCTCATATGGCAAATTATAAATGAACTTTAAAAGCTTCTCTATTATCGGTTTAATTTACTTTAGTTTAATTTCCATCTCAAGCTCGCTTGTCATTGGATCTGACGAAAATGAAATTTTAATTGATGCTAATTTTTCAGGGAAAGACCTACTTGTATTTGGTGCCTTCTATGCTGATCCATCTCAACCCCGGGAAAAAAAAGGAGACATTTTAATTGAGGTTGTAGGGCCTAAAGAAGATATAGTTTTAAGAAAAAAAGAATCTTTTTTTGGATTTTGGTTAAATTCTGAAAGTGTAAGATTTAAAGACGTACCAAGCTTTTACTATTTATCAAGTACAAGTGAATTGAAAGATAGTTTTTTTAAAGAAAATAGCATTGGTCTGCTTGAAACTTCTCAGTTTCCAGAATTAAATTGGAGCTTAATTACTACTGATTGGGGATCTGTAAGTTCATATGATGAAAAACAAGAATTTTTTGAGGCTCTGATTCGTAATAAATCCTATGAGAACGTTTTTAAAAAAACATCTGACGAAATAGAGATATTGGATGGTAATTTATTTAAAACAAATATACCAATACCAAACACTGTTCCAGTCGGTGTTTATGATGTAAATTTGTATTTAATTTTAAATAATGAAATCTCAAAAGATTATTCATACAATTTTACGGTAAAAAGAATTGGAATCGAGAATTTAATTTATAACTTTGCTAATAGCTTTCCACTCATATATGGGTTTACTTCTTTAATAATAGCTCTTATTATCGGTTGGATCAGCGCCGATTTATTTAGAAGATTCAGAAAAGCATAATGGAAGAAATATCATACAGTTATGTCCTGTTGGCAGGATTATTAAGTTTCTTATCTCCTTGCGTACTACCAATAGTACCAGGATATCTATGCTTCATTGCTGGTACATCTCTAGATAAAGTTCTGGATGAGGAGACTGCGGTTCGTACCAATATTTTTAAGTATGCGCTAAGCTTTGTATTAGGTTTCTCAACAGTATTTATCTTACTTGGCGCCTCAGCAACGATACTAAGTAGTGTTCTTTATGAATATATTGATATTTTAAGAATAGTTGGAGGAATAATTATTATTATTTTTGGAATACACTTTACGCAGATAATTCAAATACCTTTCTTAAATAATGATACAAGAATTCATTTACAAAATTATAGACCAGGTTTAATTGGATCTTATATTATTGGATTATCATTTGCATTTGGATGGACACCTTGCATTGGCCCAATTCTTGGCAGCGTTTTATCAATTGCTGCTAGTTCAGAAACTGTATCAACAGGAATTATTTTACTAATGATTTATTCTGCTGGCTTAGGAATTCCTTTTCTCCTAGCTGCTTATGGGATTGGTGGATTTTTAAAGTTTCTTTCAAAAATCAGAAAATATATCAGATCAATAGAAATATTTACTGGACTGTTGCTAATTCTATTTGGTTTCCTTATTCTGACAAACAGGGTACAGGAAATTGCATTCTTTTTTATTAAATACTTTCCTATATTATCTCAAATTGGTTAAAGGAGCCTAAGATGTTTGAAAAAAATCTATTAAATAATAAACGAATTTTAGTTTCTGGCGGAGGCTCAGGACTTGGAAAAGCTATGGCAACAAGATACCTGGAACTTGGTGCTGATATTTATATTTGTGGAAGAAGAAAATCAGTCTTGGACGAAACTGCAAAAGAATTAATGGATATGCATGGTGGTTCTGTAAAATCTATTTCATGTGATATTAAAGTCCCGGAGGCTATTGAAGATATGGTTGATGAGATTTGGAGTGAAGGCCCACTAACTGGCTTACTAAACAATGCTGCTGGAAACTTTATTTCTAGAACTGAGGATTTATCTCCAAGAGCTTTTACAGCTATTTCAAATATTGTTTTTAATGGTACTTTTTATATGACTAATGCTATCGGTAAAAGATGGCTAAATGAGAACCTAAAAGGAAGCATTATCTCAATTTTAACTACATGGGTTGATAGTAGCGGTCCATATACAGTTCCTTCAGCAATGTCTAAATCTGGTCTTGCAACAATGACAAGGTCATTAGCGGCTGAATGGGGTAACAGAGGAATTAGGCTAAACGGTATAGCTCCAGGACCTTTTCCAACAAAAGGTGCTTGGGATAGATTAGCTCCAGGGGATAAAGGAAAAAATCTAATGAATGCAATTCCAATGAAAAGAACTGGCGAACTTAGTGAACTTGCAAACCTTGCAACTTTTTTAATGGCAGATGGATGTGAATACTTGACAGGTGAAATAATTGCAATTGATGGAGCACAATGGCTAAATCATGCTGGAAATTTTTATGAAATGTTAAAGGATGTAACTGACGAAGAATGGGAACAATTAAGAGGTCTTATAAAAGCATCTAATGATGCCGATAAGGCAAAAAGATCTGTTTAATCAAAATTGTTTTTGTACATATTTCTTGAGAAACTTCTAATAATAAATGGAAAATAGTTCATAACAAACGAAGCTAATTTGCCTTCCCACCCAACTTTATTGTGAACTTTTTTATTTCTATAAATAGAAAAAACTGTTTCTGCTACTTTTTTAGCAGGATAAATTTTTGAAATTTGATTTATTTTATCACGATTGAAAGTCCCATCCATTTTTTGAGTCACTTGCTCAGCATCTAATATTGGAGTTTCTGTAAACCAAGGATTGATTTCGCATACGGCTATTCCATATTTGTGGAACTCTACATTTAAAGATTCCGTCAATCCCCTTACTGCAAATTTTGTTGCAGAGTAAACAGCTGCCCCAGGAACTGGTACAAAGCCACCAATTGATGATGTATTTACAATTACGCTCTTATTAGTTTTTTTCAATAATGGTAATATCGCATAAATACCATTAATTACGCCATTTAAGTTTACATCAACAATTTTTTGAGACTCTGTAATTGGTATATCTTCAACTCTTCCTGTAAAATTTGCAATGCCGGCATTATTAAAAAATAAGTCACACTTACCATTCGTATATTTTTCAAAAGACTCTCTAGCACTGTTCCATTCTTCAATTTTAGTAACATCAAGTTTTTGATACATACATGAATTATGTCCAATTTCTTTTGCTACATCTGCAAGGCCATCCTCATTAATATCAAATAATCCAACTTCCCAACCCATTTTTGCAAAGTAAATGGCAGTCGCTTTTCCAATACCAGATGCTGCCCCAGTAATAAAAATACTTTTTTTATTTTTCTTCATTTAAATTCTAATTTTTTATCTCAGAGCGAATTGCTTGTCCTATATTTTCAAAATTATCTTGCTTTAGAAACTTTACAAGATCTCTTTTCATATTTTCAATAAGTTTTGAACCTTCAAACGTCAGAGCTGTATATAGTTGGACCGCAGAAGCTCCAAGCTTTATTTTTTTATACACATCTATGGCATTGGAAATACCTCCAACACCAATAAGTGAAATTTCACCTTTAGTTTTAGCTGCAATTAGTTTTAAAACTTCATTTGATTTATCTCTAAGAGGCTTACCAGATAATCCGCCACTTTCTGAACAAAATCTACTTGTTAAATTGGATGGTCTTTTAGTTGAAGTATTGGAAATTATTAACCCATTAATATTGTTTTTATAAGCAATATTTATTATGTCGTCATAATCTCTTTCATTGCTATCAGGATCAATTTTTAAAAAAATATTTTTTTTATATACTTTACTATCTTTAATGATTTTTAATTCATTGGTTAATGTATTAAGCGACTCAATCTTTTGAATTTCTCTTAGTCCTTCAGTATTTGGGGAAGAAAGATTTATTGTAATATAATCACCGTCTGAATAAGTTTTTTCAAATAAAGTAATATAATCTTTTATAAAATTGTCAGAATCTTTATTTGGTCCAATGTTGATTCCTGCAATAACATTTTCTTGTTTTCTCTTTTTAAAATTTGAAAGAAAATTATCAATTCCATTATTATTAAATCCTAATCTATTTATCAAAGCATTGTCCTCTTCAAGTCTAAAGATGCGAGGTTTAGGATTTCCATATTGGGGCTTAATTGTGGTTGTTCCACATTCAATAAAACCAAATCCAATTCGGCTCATCGCATTAATTACCTCCGCATTTTTGTCAAAGCCCGCAGCCAAACCTATTGGGTTATTTATTTTGAGTCCTGCAATTGAAGTACTTAGCATCGGATCATCTTTTTTTGGATTAATTGAAAATGCTAAATATTTTAACAATTGAATAGTTAAAAAATGTGAAGTTTCTGGCTGGAATGATTTTATAAAATTGAGTAAATATTTTTCCATTTTTTGGTTCAAAAAACTTTTTCTTTGATTAATTGAATTGTTCTATCTATCCCATAAATTGCTACAAATGAGCCAAATCTGGGGCCTTCTGATTTTCCAAAGAGGACCTGATAAATCAAACTAAACCAGTCACGTAAATTTGTATAATTATGGTCTTTTCCTATTTGGTATATCTCAGTCTGTATTTCCTCAGCAGATAATGTACTGGGCATAGCTGATAATCTTTTTATAAGATCTTCAAAAATCAATACTTCTTCTTGACTAGGCGTCTTATACAATATTGAGGATTTAGTTACGTCATTATAATAATTTATTACTCCATCGATCAATTTTAAAAGAAATCCAAGGCTTCCTTCATCTATATTGCCTACATATTTTTTAATAAAATCCAAAATTAATTTTGGATCATTACTTCCACTTGCAGAAACAAGGTTTAAAATCAAATTATAACTAATACCCAATTTACCAATAGAATTTGAGCCATTCGAAATATGCCAAAAAGGATTTTCAATTTTTTGATTTAGTGATTGATCATCAAATTTATTTACATGAGATATAAACTCATCTGTTGACTTAGGAATAACTTCTAAAAATAATTTTTTAGCCCTTCTAGGATTTTGATACATAAAATAACTTAATGTTTCCTGAGGAGCATAAGTCAACCACTCCTCGATACTTAAACCATTACCTTTTGATTTTGATATTTTCTCTCCATTTTGGTCTAGAAACAGTTCATAAAAGAAATTTTCTGGTGGATTACCCCCCAGAGCTCTACAGATTTTTGCAGATAATTGAAATGTTGGAATAAGATCTTTACCATACATTTCATAATCAATGCCTAAAGCGATCCATCGCATAGCCCAATCAACTTTCCATTGTAATTTACAGTTACCGTCTAGAACTGATACTTCTACTTCTTCACCACTATCATCGATATACGTCACTGAATTATTTTCAGAACTTATTCTCAAAATTTCAACTTCAAGTACTTTATTAGTTTTTTTACATACTGGGAGAAATGGACTATAAGTTTTTCTTCGTTCCTCACCAAGGGTTGGCAAAATTATATTTTTAATTTCTTCATAATTATTTAAGACATTTTTAAGTTGTTCATTAAAGAATCCATTTTGGTATAAAGTTGTCGCACTCTTAAAATTATATTTAAAACCAAAATCATCTAAAAACGTTTTTAACATAGAATTATTGTGTTCACCAAAGCTTCCATATTTATTAAATGGGTCAGGTACACTTGTTAATGGCTGATTTAAATATTCTAATAACTTTTCTTGATTTGGAACATTATCCGGTACTTTTCTAAGTCCATCCAAATCATCAGAAAATGCGATAAGATTTACTTCTTTTTCTGAAATTTGTTCTAATGCATTAAGAATCATTGTTGTTCGAGCGACTTCACCAAATGTTCCGATATGGGGTAATCCACTTGGACCATAACCAGTCTGTAGATTTATTACCTCTTTGGAGTTTTTTTCAATTCTTTTTAAAATCCTTTGTGCCTCAACGAATGGCCAAGATTTTGCATGAGGTGATAATTTAATAATTTCTTGATTTTTAGGCATTTAGTTTTGTTTATTATATATTAACCTTATAGAAGAAAGTTTAAAAAAGCTTATTTTTTCATGGCTTTTTAAAATAATCGGTATATTTAAATACTGCATAAAATAATTAATATATATAAATATCTCATTTTAATATAAAAATCTCACTCACTAATTATGAACAAAAAAGCAAATAAAAAACCATCAAGAAAAGAAGCAGAAGAAGCGGTTCGTACGCTTATTAAATGGGCTGGCGAAGATGTTAAACGTGAGGGATTAATTGATACTCCTAAGAGAGTAGTTAATGCATACACTGATTGGTTCTCTGGATATGAAGAAGACCCAAAGGAACTTTTAAAAAGAACATTTTCTGAAACTGGTGGATATGATGAAGTAATTATGCTTAAAGATATAAGGATTGAGTCTCACTGTGAACATCATATTGCTCCGTTTATTGGAAATGCACATGTTGCATATTTGCCTAATAAAAGAGTTGTTGGAATTAGTAAGTTAGCCAGAATTACAAATATTTTTGCTAAGAGAATGCAAGTTCAAGAAAAGTTGACCTCACAAATTGCTACATGTATTCAAGAATGTCTAAAGCCAAGGGGTGTGGCAGTAGTCGTTGAAGCCCAACACGAGTGTATGACTACTAGAGGAGTCCATATGCCAGGCATATCTATGGTTACAAGCAAGCTTTTAGGAAAGTTTAGAACTGATGCATCTACAAGAAGAGAATTCTATAGCATGCTTAATCAAGGTCCTATTCTCAAAAAAAACTAATATATTATTCAATATAAATGCTGCACTTTAAATTAATACTTAATGTATTAGGCATATTACTTATTGCAATCGGTGCATTGATGATTGTTCCTTTGCTATTTGATCTTGTCCATCAAAATTCTTCTTGGCTAGCATTTCTTATCAGCTCTATGATATCGATATCATTTGGTATTGCTCTTTTTCTCTCTACAAGAGGAGGAGATAAACAGCGACTGATTATGCAGGATGCTTTTCTTCTTACATCTTCATCTTGGGTTCTAATAGCATTATTTGGCTGTATTCCATTTTTTCTATCAGACTCAAATATGAACTTTACCGACTCATTCTTTGAGTCAATGTCTGGTGTTACGACAACAGGTTCTTCAGTTATTCAGAATATAAGCAATATGTCAGAGGGTATTTTAATATGGAGAGCTTTATTGCAGTGGTTAGGTGGTGTGGGAATAATTGTAATGGCCTTAAGTATTTTACCTGTGCTTCAAGTAGGAGGGATGCAGGTATTTAGGGCTGAATCCTCTGATACAACAGAAAAGATTTTGCCCAGAACAGCTCAAATATCTACAGCTGTAATAATAATCTATTTAATTTTAACTTTTTCTTGTTTTGCGTTGTATTGGATTTTTGGAATGAGTGCGTTTGACTCATTCGCTCATTCAATGACCACAATAGCTACTGGAGGATTCTCAACAAAAGATACTTCAATAGCTTTTTTTAATAATATATATATAGAATATACATCTGCAATTTTTATGATTTTAAGCAGTTTACCAATTCTTATTTATTTAAAATTTTCTAAACAACAATTCAAATCAATCTTGAAAGATACTCAGGTCAAAACTTTTCTGATAATCGTCTTAATGGGTGTTTTTTTTGTAGTTTTATATCTTTGGTTGAATGATATTAAAAATTTAAATGACTCGATTAGATATGGATTTGTAAATGTAACTTCTATCATAACAGGAACTGGATACACCACAGATAATTATAATTTATGGGGACCCTTTCCTATTTATCTTCTTTTTTTTGGTATGTTTATTGGTGGTTGTGCTGGTTCAACCACATGCGGGATAAAAGTTTTTAGGTTTCAAATCTTATTTGAAACTTTTAAAAACCAAATACAAAAACTTCTGCACCCTCACGGTGTATTTGTTCCTCATTATAATCATAAAAAATTAGAAAATGATGTAACAACATCAGTAATGAGCTTCTTTTTTGTATTTATTCTAGTTTTTGTTGCTATCACTTTATTATTATCAATGACTAATTTGGACTTTGTAACTTCTTTATCCGCTGCCGCTACTTCTCTAGCCAATGTTGGTCCTGGATTAGGCTCAACAATTGGACCAGAAAGCACATTCTACAGTCTCTCCATTCCTGCAAAATGGATACTAATCGTATCAATGCTACTTGGAAGGCTTGAATTATTCACTATATTAGTCTTATTCCTACCAGCGTTTTGGCGAAAATAACTAAAGGCACCATTTGATTATTTCTTTTTGTATATGAAGCCTATTTTGTGCTTCATCCCATACGACTGATTGAGGGCCGTCAATTACTTCTGGTGTTACTTCTTGTCCTCTTTTTGCTGGTAAACAATGCATAAAAATACATTTATCTCCAAAAATTCTCATCATTTCCTCATTGACTGTATAGGAACTAAAATCTTTAATAATTTTTTCATTAACTACCTCTCCCATTGATTCCCATGTATCGGTTATCACAACATCAGCACTATCAAGTTTTTTTAAATTGTTATATACTTCCACATTATCTAAGTCAGGTTTTGATTTATAAATCTCACATTTTTTGTAATATTCGCTCACAGAGTAATCATTGCTAAATATTTTAAGCTTTATACCTAAATTTAAATTTGCAATTTCGATCCATGAACGGGCTACATTTGTTATCGGCCCTATCCAATTGATTCTTATTCCTTTAAATACAGATTTTTTTTCGTAAATTGTCATTAAATCAGCCATCGCTTGGCAGGGATGAGAAAAATCAGAAAGTCCATTAATAATAGGCACTGTCGAAAAACTTGCTAGTTTTTGCAATGACTCATGAGATTTAGAGCGATACATGACAATGTCTACATATTGCGACATAGTCTTAGCAGTATCACTTATGCTTTCCTTATTATTTCCTAAATGTAGATTACTTTGGTCAATAATAATACATTGGCCACCAAGCTTTCTCATGGCAACATCAAAAGATAATCTTGTTCTTGTTGATGGCTTTTCAAATATTGAAGCTAAAATTTTACCATTCGCAAAATTAGAGTAATCATTGCTTTTTGAATTCTTTATCTCGACAGCACTCTTTATGAAAGATTGAACTAAATTATGATCTAAATCATAGATTGATAAGAAATTATTCATATTAACTTAAATTTTTACAAACTTTTCTTATTATTGATAAAGCTGATTCACAATCTTCAATAGAGATGTTTAGTGGAGGAAGAAGTCTGACTACATTATCTGATGCTTTAATTGTTAACATTTTATTCTTTCTTGCCTCATCAACAAACTTTGTATTTTCAACCTTGCATTTAATACCCAACATTAGTCCTTTACCTCTAACTTCAGATATAATTTCTGGAAAATCGTTTATAATTTTATTTAATTCATTAATTAAAAAAGAGGAAGTTTTACTTAAATTAGAAAAAAACTTATTATTCATTAGATCAAGGACAGAGCAACCAACGGAGCATGCAAGTGGATTTCCTCCAAATGTTGACCCATGAGTTCCATGGCCCATAGTATCGCCAACTCGTTTTGTAGTTAAACAAGCTCCTATTGGAAAACCATTTCCAAGCGCTTTTGCTATCGTCATAATGTCTGGTACAACTTTACTCCATTGATGTGCAAACATTTTACCTGATCTTCCTATACCGCACTGAACCTCATCAAATATTAATAATATATTCTTCTCATCACAAATTTTTCTTATACTCTCTAGGCAATGTGTAGGAACTTCACTTACGCCTCCTTCGCCTTGTATTGGCTCTATTAATATGGCCGCGACATTTTCATCAATAGATTTCTCAAGTTCCTCATGGTCACCAAAAGGAAGATTTACAAATCCATCAATAGAGCTGTTAAATCCTTCAAGCTTAGAGGGTCCTCCTGCTGCCAGAGCACCAAGAGTTCTACCGTGGAATGATCCCGTAAATGAAATGATTTTATTTTTTGTTTTTGATTTTTCAGTAATATAAAAAAATCTCCTTGCAATCTTTATGGCTGCCTCAATTGACTCAGTCCCAGAATTACAGAAAAAAACATAGTCCGCAAAGCTTAAATCACATAATTTTTTTGCAAGAGTTTCTTGTTCTGGAATATTATAAACATTTGATACATGCCACAATTTTTCAGCTTGCTTTGTTAAAGCATTATTTAATATAGGGTGGGAGTATCCTAATGAATTTACTGCTATACCTGCTCCAAAATCTAAATATTTATCTCCATTTAATTCTATTAGATGAGAACCTTCGCCGTGTGAGAATGTTAGGTTAGATCTAGGATAAGTATTTAAAATGTTTGTCATGCTAATGTCTCAATTTGTATCCACTTTGTAAAATTAAATAAGAAAAAAACAATAGAATAATAAAACATAATATTAAAATTTGTATCGACACTATAATACTAACATCACTTGATCCTATAAACCCATAACGAAAACCATCGATCATATAAAAAAAAGGATTAAAAAGACTTAATTTTTGAATAAATTCAGGAAGTATTTTAATTGAATAAAAAGTACCAGACAAAAATGAGAGAGGAATGATAATAAAATTATCAACTGTACCTAAATGATCCCATTTATCTGCCCAAATTCCAGTTAATAAGCCTATCAATGATAATATTGCAGATGAAATAATTGCAAAAAATAATATTATTCCAAAATTATAAATTTCAATTTGAACGAATGGAAACATAAAAATTGCAGAAGCAATTGCAACTGTTAAGCCTCGAGTTATGCCAACAAAGGTAAAAGTTACTATGATTTGAAAATTTGATATCGGTGGCATTAATAAATCAACAATATTTCCCTGAACTTTTGACATTAGTAATGATGATGAATTATTCATGAATGCATTTTGTATAATCGTCATCATTATTAACCCTGGAAATAAAAAGGTTCTAAAATTAGTTGTAATAAATTCATTTCTCGAAGATCCAATAGCTGTGCTAAAAATTATCATGAATAGCAAAGTGGTTGCAGCGGGCGCAAGTATGGTTTGGCCAGGTATTTTAGTAAATCTTCTTAGCTCTTTAATATAAAGTGTAAGAAATCGAATATAGTAAGCACTCATAACGTCTATTTAAATAAATTAGTTAAAAAGTCATTAATAAATAGATTTCAATTTTAACTATTAATATATGAAATCATTTATCTTTTTACTTTCATTTAAATTAAATTATATTTTTCTATATATTGTGTAAATATATTGCATTATTGCTACATGTGGTGTTAAATCTCAGAAATATCTGGAGGATAAATGGCTTGGACAAACGAAAAAATTGAACTTTTAAAAAAACTTTGGGATGAAGGTCTAACAGCAAGTAGAATAGCTCACGAAATTGGAGATATGACAAGAAATGCTGTCATTGGTAAAGCTCATAGATTGGGATTATCAGGACGTATGCAATCAAAAAGTAGAAATTCTTCGATTTCAATTGTCAGAAAAAAGAAAAATAGTCCCTATAACAAAAAAATCATTGAAATTTCAACCCAGGTTGATGAACCAATGAATCCTACGCCCTTTCTAGATATTAAGGACGGTATGTGCCGTTGGCCATTAGGTGAGCCAGGAGAAAATGACTTTAAGTTTTGTGGAAGAGGTACAAATGAGAAAGTTTATTGTGAACAGCATCACAAGATGGCATTCCAACCATTAACATCCATTAGAAATCGTAAAAAAGTAAATAAAAAATTTAGAATTGCCTAAATTATTGATAAGTAGAAACTAAAAGACAACGAAAATAGAAATATTAAAATAATTACGACTATAACACTTTTCTGTAAACTCACTTAATTACTCCTTATGTTTTTTATACTTTGGCTTTAGTTTTAAGCCTCTATCAATTTGATCTTGAACTTCTTTCACATATGTTTCAAGTCTAACAAATCTCTCACTTGTAGAAGGGTGAGTTCCACCGCCAGAGTAAATCGAATTTGGAACTTCGACAGCAAATCGTCTCCAAAAATTTGGAGCTTTAGAAATATCGTATCCAGATAAAGCCAAAATATAAATACTTAAGTAGTCAGCTTCATTTTCATAATCTATAGAATATGATGTAGCTCCAATATTAGCTCCAAAGTCCATGGCATCGGCAGGGTTGGCACCAATTGCTATTCCCAATAGTAAACCAACTAGTGCACCTGTGTTAGCATTCTGAATTTTATCAGCAACATGATGATTTGCATTATGACCTAGTTCATGTGCAAAAACCATCGCTGCGCCTATTTCATCCTGAAGAAGCCATTTGGCCATTCGTAATGAAAAAACAATATTATTTCCATCTGCGTAAGCATTAAAAGTATTATTATCTAAATCAATGGCATAATTAAATCTACATCTTGCTTCTGTTAAAATAGAAAAATCTTTTTCATTGCCATTACGCATGATTTTAAGATTTATACTAGACTCATTTTTTTTGCTTACATACTTATAAAAATCAAAAATTGCTTTCTCACCATTAGGTGCATCTTTTCCATTAATTTTAATTATTTCATCACCAACTTTAAGTCCACTTCTATATCCAGCACTGTCGGTTCCAATAGCAACGATTTTTAATCTATCAGTAAGGTTTAGAGATTTATTTATTTCTTCTCTAATTGATTCTGGTGCATCATGCTTAGTAGCAACATCAACACCTATTCCAAATATTATATCTTCTGTCCCACATAAATCAGAAGCCTTATACAAAATATCAACTCCAATCGGCACAAAAGACTGATAAGTTTTAAGCCAACTATCTGCAAAAAGTTGATTTTGGATCTTTTGCTCATCAATTGATAATTGTTGATCATAGCTGGGTAATGAAGATTGTGGCTGGGCACAGCTAAATAAGAAAAGTGAAATTAATAAAATTTGAAATTTACTAAATTGATACCTGCTCATCTTTTTTACTTTTTTCTTTTTTTATCATAATTAATGAGTGAATAAAAATAATCAATACAATTATTGATCCACCAATTAAAGTATTCCTTGTTGGTTCCTCAGATATAAAAAACCAAACCCAAAGAGGACCAAGAGCTGTTTCTAATAGAAAAAAAATACCAACTTCTGGTGAAGTCACATATTTTGGCGCAATAGTGATAAAAAGAAAAGATACTCCAACAGTGATAATCATTAATAACGAGAATACTAAGTCATATCCACCAATGACAAAGGTTGTTGCAAAAGGTAAGGCAACAACAGCCGTTAAAAATTTAGCAAATATATATGATGGAACAAAATTAATTTGATTATATCGTCTCATGATTGTCAAACTAGCACCCATACTCATGGCACATAATAACCCAAAAAAATCACCAATAAATCTACCCATTTCGTAGGACTCATAAAAGATAAATATAATTGTTATTAGACAAACAGTCATACTTAACCAAGTTATAAGAATTGGACGCTCATTCAAAAATATCGCGGAAAATAATGCAGCAGATAAAGGTATCAAACTTATCATGATCAAGGCATTAGCAACATTCGTATTAGCTACAGCAAAGATAAAAGTGATATTTGAAAAGAGAATAAATAAAGCGTTTATTACTCCAGGAATGCCCATATTGTAAAAGTCAATGAATGTTCTTTTTCGAAATAAAATTAAGTACCCAATAAAAAGAGCTGTTGATGGAAAGAGTGAACGATAGAAGAGAGCACTCCAAGTATCTAAACTAATAAGTCGGATCAATAGTGTATCAGGAGTAATTATCATAACTCCTATAAATGCAAATAAAGTTCCTTTTTGAATATTAGTTAAATTCATCATAATAAAATATTTGGTGCGCCGGGAGAGATTCGAACTCCCGACCCCCAGATTCGTAGTCTGGTGCTCTATCCAGCTGAGCCACCGGCGCAATAATTTGAATATAGCATATTAAAAATAATTATGACTTAATTCTTTTTTTTATAAATTTATAAACAATTGGAAATAAAACTATCAGACCAATGAGTAAAATAGGTAAAAAATAATTTAAGTTAAATATCATACTGCTATCAAATTCACGAGCTTCTACTATATCTCCTATTCCATTTCCAATACTTGACAAAATATATGCCCACGGCACAACACCAAATATTGTTGCGATAAAGTAATCACGAAACTTCATATCAAATATAGCTGGGAGAAGATTCTGAATTCCAAAAGGAACTCCTCCGATAACTCTAATAAAAAGCAAGTAGCTAATTGCATTTCTATTAAATCCATCTTTAAAAGAGTTAAATTTATTTCCAAGCTTATTTAGGAGATAATTTTTAAAAAAATATCTTCCATATAAAAAAACAATTAATGCCCCTATTACCTCACCGATGATACAGATAATCAAACCACTAGCTAAACCAAAATAAAATCCCGATAAAATACATACTGGGGTAATAGGACCCATCAATGAAATTGATAATGCAATAATAAGTATGCAAATAATGATGGAAAAATATTAATTTTCATCAATAAATCCAGATATGTAACCATGCTGAGTGATAATAAATTCCATTGAAATTGGATTATACTTACCAATACCGTATATAATTAATGCGAGAAGAAATGCAGTTAATATGCCAATTTTTATACTTTTGCTCATCTGCTCATAGCTGAAATTGTTAGTATTTGACTATAATGTTAATGCCATTTATAAGCCACTAACAAATATAGTCAAAAATTATGAAAAGAACATTCCAACCAAGCAATTTAGTTAAAAAACGTAGACATGGTTTTAGAGCTCGGTCAGCTACTAAGGACGGTAGAATTATTCTAGCTCGCCGTCGTTCAAAAGGCAGAAAAGAATTATCAGCCTAACCCTTAATATTCTTAATGAAATATGAAAATCGAAACTCTCAAATCCTCAAAGGATTTTAAGAGACTCAAAAATGGAAAATTTCATAGAAGCCAATCTTTCCTCTTACAAGCGATGGAAAATGTTGATTCAAAAATAGTTCGTGTGGGATATACAGTCACTAAACAAAATGGTAACGCAGTTATAAGAAATAGGATAAAAAGAAGATTAAGATCAGTTGCACAAGTAGTTTTTAATAATGTTGAAAATAAAAAATGGGATTACGTTATGATTGGTAAAAAAAATACTCTCATTACATCGTTTGATAGATTAAAATCTGAACTTGAGTTAGCTATCAATAAAATTCATAAGGACTAAGATTATAAAAATGAAACATATATTTATCTTTATTATAATTATTTATCAAAGATTAGTATCTCCTTACTTTCCTCAATCATGTAGATTTCAGCCAACATGTTCACACTACATGAAAGAGGCTATTAAAATACATGGTTTAGTTAAAGGATTAATTATGGGAATTAAAAGAATATCTCATTGCCACCCGTTTAAATTTTTAGGAAGCAGAGAAGGTTTTGACCCTGTTCCTCCAAAAGAATAATTAGATCATGGAAAGCAAAAATTTAATATTGGCAATTACATTATCAGTTGGAATACTATTGATATGGTCAATATTATTTGAAGCTCCTCCTATAGAAGATCCTAGAATCAACAATCAAGCAACAGAAATAAAAAAAGAAGATGGTAATAAAGACGCTGATCTTGACTTTAATAGTTTTGATATTGGTGAGACTATAGTAAATTCTTCTGAAGACATATTATCTGTAGATGAGTCATTAAAAAATTCTCAAAGGATTAAAATCAAAACACCAAGTCTGTCTGGCTCAATTAATTTACTCGGTCTTAAAATAGATGATTTAGTACTGGAGAAATATAATAAAACTCTTGAAGCCGACTCTGAAAAAATTAGATTTTTGTCGCCAGGAGATACTCGTGATGGCTTAGAAATATCATTTGGCTGGATAAAGCCTAAAGACTCATCTTTTGATGTACCAGACTCTAAATCTCTCTGGAGTGTAAGTAATAGCTCTACCACTCTTGATGAGAATAATGAGGTAATATTAGAATGGTCAAATAATTCAGGTCAAATCTTCCAGACTTTTATTAGTGTCGATAAAGACTACCTATTTAATGTAAAGCAAGTTGTAAAAAATAATTCTTCGGAGGAAATAATCGTTAATAACAATAGTAAGGTTATTAGAAAAAAAGCTCCTCAATTATCTGGAATGTTTATATTACACGAAGGCCCAATTGGCGTTTTAAAAGAAGAGCTTGAACTTATTGATTACGACGATCTTAAAGAAGATAAAGACGTACTTAATTATGAGAGTGATAATGGCTGGATTGGAATAACAGATAAATATTGGTTAGCTGCATTGATACCAGATCAAAATATACCCTTCAAAAGTATTTATGCTTATGATGATAATCTTGGTTATATTACATATTTTAGATCTCTGGACTCATACAGCGTAAAACCAAATACTAAAATTGAAATTGACAGTAAAGTTTTTGCTGGAGCGAAAGAGGCTGATCTTCTCGATCTTTATCAAGAAAAATACAACATCTATAATTTTGACTTAGCTATTGATTGGGGCTGGTTTTATTTCATTACCAAACCATTATTTTATGCGATTTCTTACTTCTATGAATTATTTGGAAACTTTGGTATAGCCATCATTCTTTTAACCATGATTACTAGAATTGTATTCTTTCCTCTGGCTAACTGGTCTTTTGTTTCAATGGCTAAAATGAAATTACTTCAACCAGAAATGACTCGGATCAAAGATTTGTATAAAGATGACAGACAACAGCAGCAGCAGGCTTTAATGGCTCTTTATAAAAAAGAAAAAGTTAATCCTGTCTCGGGATGTTTACCGATCTTAATACAAATTCCTTTCTTTTTTGCAATTTATAAAATGTTATTTATTTCTATTGAAATGAGACACGCTCCATTCTATGGATGGATTGAAGACTTATCAGTAAAAGATCCTACAACAATATTCAATTTATTTGGATTAATACCCTGGGATCCTCCCTCATTCATGATAATTGGTATCTGGCCTATTTTAATGGGACTAACAATGTATCTTCAACAAAAGTTAAATCCTGCTCCACCAGATCCCATTCAAGCAAAAATATTTTCATTCTTTCCTTTGTTTATAACAATTCTTTTATCTCAATTTGCTGCTGGACTTGTTATTTATTGGACAACAAATAATATCCTATCCATTTTGCAACAATGGATTATTACTCGACGAACAAAAATAAAAACTAATTAATTATCATGGTAGTTTTAAAGAAAAGAGCTCTAGATAGAGCTCAGTTATTAAAAAAATATTGGAAGCAAGGTTCTAAATACCACTCTGGAGCGGAAAATTTTATATCTAATTACGAAAATCAATATGTTGTTATTAAATATGGTGGATTTTCTCTCAATAAAAAAAAATTAGTTACATCTTTTGCTAAAAATATTTCCTTATTAAACCAATTGGGAGTCAAAATCATTATTGTCCATGGAGGTGGACCACAAATAGAAAAAGAATTAAAAAAAAGAAAAATTATTGATAAAGAATATCAGGGTCTAAGAATTACCACAAAAGAAATTTTAACAATTGTAAAGCAAATTCTTGGCAATCAATTAAATAAGATGATTGTTAAAGAAATAAATAAATTTCGAGGAAATGCAATATCATTCAATGGACTAAATAAAAGATTACTTAAATCTAAAATTCTTATGAATGGTGAAATTGGCTTCGTGGGAAACCCTATTAAATTAGATAAAAAAAGTCTTATGACAGCAATAAGTAAGAATAAAGTTCCAATAGTTGCACCAATAGGTTTTGATGATAATGGAAATAAATACAATATTAATGCTGATGTTGCTGCAGGGTTTATAGCTGAAACATTAAAAGTAAAAAGACTTCTTTTATTGACTGACGTTGAAGGAGTATTAGATAAAAATAGAAAGCTTATTGCAGAATTAAACAAAAAAAAGGCTTTTGAATATATAAAAAAAGGAACTATAAAAGGTGGAATGATACCAAAAGTTAAAACATGCTTTAAAACTCTGAATAAAGGAGTAAGGGGTGTTGCTTTAGTTGATGGAAGAAAAGAAAATGCTATTTTAATGGAGCTTCTTACTGAAAAAGGGGCAGGAACATTAATTAAAAGATAAAAAATATGACTGATATTAAAAATATTATTGAAAATGCATGGGATAATGTCTCTAGCCTTACCTCTGAAAATAAAGATATTGCTGAAGCAGTGAGAGAGGTGATTGGAAAACTTGATAATGGTGAGTATAGGATTGCTGAAAAAAATGGGAATGAATGGATCGTTAATCAATGGCTTAAAAAAGCAGTGCTTATTTCATTTCGTTTAAATGATAATCAAATATTAAGAGGCCCATATACAACTTGGTATGACAAGGTTAGAGGAAAGACAGTTGATTGGAATGAGGATGATTGGAAAAACGCTGGATATCGACATGTACCCAATGGCACTGTAAGAGAGGGTTCTTTTATAGGTAAAGGTGTTGTTCTTATGCCATCTTTTGTGAATATAGGGGCTTACATTGATGAAGGTACTATGGTTGATACTTGGGCAACAGTTGGGTCTTGTGCGCAAATTGGAAAAAATTGCCATTTATCTGGAGGTGTTGGAATTGGAGGAGTGTTAGAACCCCTCCAAGCCAATCCTGTAATAATTGAAGATAACTGTTTCGTTGGAGCAAGAGCTGAGGTTGCCGAAGGCGTAATAGTTAGAGAAGGGTCTGTTTTATCAATGGGAGTATATTTAGGGGCCTCAACTAAAATTGTTAATAGATCAACAGGTGAGATATCTTATGGGGAAGTTCCAGCTTATTCAGTTGTTGTGCCCGGAACACTTCCTAATACGGATCCAGCTAAGCCTAGTTTGTATTGTGTAGTAATTGTTAAAACTGTTGATGAAAATACAAGGAAAAAAACATCAATAAACGACTTACTAAGAGAGTAAGTTAGATGGAAGTCTTAGAGCTAACAAAATCACTTATATCGTGCCCTAGTGTTACACCTAAAAATGAAGGTGTCCTTGATCTGCTTGAGAAAGAATTATTAGAAATAGGTTTCAAATGTCATCGCTACTTATTTAGCGATCATAATACACCTGACGTAGATAATTTATTTGCAAAATTTGGTAGTGGATCTCCTCATTTTTGTTTTGGTGGTCACACTGATGTGGTCCCTGTAGGCGATCTTGACTCTTGGAGCTACAACCCATTTAAACCAACAGAAAAAGATGGAAGAATATATGGGCGTGGTGCAAGTGATATGAAATCTGCTATTGGAGCATTTATCTGCGCAGCTAGGAATTATATTAAAAGCTCAGATTTTAAAGGATCGATAAGCTTGTTAATTACAAATGATGAGGAAGGACCTGCAATAAATGGAACAAAAAAAGTTCTTCAAAAATTATATGAGGATGGAGAAAAAATAGACTCTTGTATTGTAGGTGAGCCAACTTGCCCAAACAAATTAGGTGAAATGATAAAAATTGGAAGAAGAGGCAGCTTAACAAGTAAGATCACTATTAAAGGTAAGCAAGGTCATGTGGCATATCCACAGTGGACTCTTAATCCAATTAATCCTCTAACAAATATATTAAGTAATATATCTAATGTTAATTTAGATTCAGGAACAGATGATTTTCCACCATCTAATATAGAGGTTGTTAATATTAGCTCTAGCGACGGAGCATCTAATGTAGTTCCTCAGATTGCAACGGGTCAATTAAACGTACGATATAACATCAATCATAATGAAGAAAGTCTAATGAAAATTTTTGATGAAATTGTTAAAGAAGAGATTGGTGATAGTGAATATGAATTTAAAATAGAGCATAATAATTCTGCAGAACCATTTCTCACAGAAAAAGGTGAATTTATAAATATTATAAAAGAGTCTGTTGATGAGATTACTGGATTAGATGCTGCCCTAACAACAACAGGGGGTACATCTGATGCTAGATTTTTTAGAGATTACTGTGAAGTTGCAGAATTTGGTTTAATTGGTGAAACAGCTCACCAGGTAGATGAAAATGTCAAAATTACCGATATTGAGAATCTTGAAAAGATTTATTATTCAATACTAAAGAAATATTTTCATAAAAATTAACTTAATCATCTAGTATTTTACTTCCATAAAATATAACCCTTCAGAAGGAGCTAATGCACCACATTTAGATCTGTTCTTTGATTTTAGTGCGTTATCAAAATCTTGGATTGACCAACTTCCATCGCCTACCATTTTTAAACTACCCACTAATGATCTTACTTGGTGATGTAGAAATGACCTTGCACTTATACCAAAATATATATTTTCATCAGACTGTGTAATTTTTACCTCATCAATCGTTTTAATAGGACTCTCAGACTGACAGTGAGATGAGCGAAAAGTTGTAAAATCATGTTTGCCTTCTATCAAAGGTATGCATTTTTTCATAGGCTCAACACTTAAGCTCTTATGAACTTGCCAGGCTCTTCCTTTTTCAATTGTTAAGGGTGATTTTCTATTTATTATTCTATACAGGTATTTTCTTTGTACTGCATCAAAACGAGCATGAAAATTTTCGTCGACTTCTACGACATCTAGGATAGATATCGGCAATGGCCTTAGATGATCATTCAATGCATTTTTAATGACATATGTGTCAAAACTTTTCTTCTTAATATCGAAGTGCGCTGTTTGACCAATAGCATGTACGCCAGCATCCGTCCTACCGGCTCCAAATATAACCACTTCTTCTTCAAAAATCTTTTTAATTGCACTTTCAATTGACTCTTGAATTGATCTTCCATTTTCTTGTTTTTGCCAACCAACAAATGGGGTGCCATCATATTCAATAATAATTTTATACCTCATTAGTCTAGATTATTTCCATCTAAAGCATTATTGCCTAATAGAAATGACTTAATGTCTGATTTATTTTTTCCTTCTTTTTGAAGAACTTTTAGTTTCAAAGAGTTTTCCCCACATGCAATTTCAAATTCGTCATTTAATATTTCGCCAGGCTTACCATGACTACTAGAAATTTCTGCCTCAAAAACCTTAATGCGTTTACCATTCATTTCAAACCATGCTCCAGGTTTTGGGTTAAAAGCTCTTATCTTTCTCTCAATGAGTTCAGCTGGCTCATTCCAGTTTATTCTAGTTTCAGATTTCAAAATTTTATTTGCATAGCTAGCAAGTTCATCACTTTGCTTAATTAATTCAAATTTGTATTCAAATTTTTTCAGAAAATTAGATAAATTTCTTACCCCTAGCTCAGCTAAATTATTTGATAATGAATCTTGAGTATCTTTTTTTTTGATTTCAATCTCATCAATAAAGACTATATCGCCAGTATCTAAACCTTCATCTATTTTTATGAAAGAAACTCCAGAAACGTGATCGCCTTCTATTATTGATCTTTGAATTGGCGCAGCTCCCCTCCAACGAGGAAGTATGGATGCATGAATATTATAGCATCCATATTTTGGTATATTTAATATTTCTTTGGGAATAATAAATCCATAAGCAATAACAATTATTAAATCTAATTTCATTGATTTAATTGAATTAATTATAGATTGATCTCCTAAATTCTCTGGAGACTCTAGTTGTAAGTTTAATTCTTTAGCTGCAAATGCTATTGGTGATAAAGAACTTTTCATTCCTCTATTTGCTTTTTTTGGAGGAGATGTAAAAACTTTAGTAATGTTTTGATTTAAATTAATTAATTCTTTTAAAATTGGGACAGCGAAAGAAGATGTTCCCATGAATAAAATATTGTAATTATTCATTGTTATTTTCTAGGCTACAATTCGTTCTTTTGATGATTGTTTTTTTACTTTTACTAGTTTCTTTACAATTAAATTTTTCTTTAATTTTGATAGATGATCAATAAATAAAATTCCTTCAAGGTGATCCATTTCATGTTGAATACAAGTTGCAAAAAGACCTTCAACCTCTTCTTGCTTTTCTTTGCCATCATAATCTAAGTAATTAATAACGCACGTTTCAGGTCTCTCAATCTCAGCATATTGATCTGGCACTGAAAGACACCCTTCTTCGTAAGTAGATAAATCTTTTGCTTTATTTGAAATGACAGGATTAACAAAATATTTTGGTTCTTTTATTCCATCTTCCTTGTTCCATGAAATATCCATTACAATAACTCTTAGGGGTACACCAATTTGCACAGCTGCAAGTCCAATGCCTGGGGCATCATACATTGTTTCAAGCATGTCATCCATGAGCTTACGAATTTCATCATCAACTTTTTCAACTGGTTTTGAAATTGTCTTCAAAAGAGGATCTGGTGCTGTTAAAATTTTTTTAATTGCCATAATTATGAGATAAGACAACTTCAAAGCCTCGTCAAGATTAACCTTTTTTTTGGCTTTAAATATTGATATTTATAATTTTTGTCTCGATGAAAGTGCCGCTGCAATCGTTCCTTCATCCATATAATCAAGCTCGCCACCTACTGGAACTCCGTGGCCCAATCGACTAACTTCTACATTTAAAGACTCGAGAGACTCTGCAACATAATGCGCTGTCGTTTGACCATCAACTGTAGCACTCATAGCTAATATCACTTCTCTAACATGATCTTCACTGGCTCTTGCAACGAGTTGTTTGATGGATAAATCATCTGGCCCAATTCCATTTATAGCTGAAAGGTTACCTCCTAATATATGATAACATCCGTTAAAGACACCAGATTTCTCTAATGCCCACAAATCAGCAACATCTTCTATCACACAAATCTGACTTTGGTCTCGCAAATTGTCTTTACACATTCCACAGGGTGAGTGAAGGTCAATGTTTCCACAAGTTTCACAGTTTAAAATCTTCTCACTTGCATTTAAAAGTGCTTCTGACAGAGGTTTCATGAGTTGATCCTTACGCTTTAGTAAATGTAGAACCACTCTGCCAGCAGATTTTGGTCCAAATCCAGGTAGCTTACTTATAAGCAAGATCAATCTATCTATTTCTTCATTTGAATAATTACGACTCATATCAGAAAGGCATTTTAAACCCAGGCGGAAGCTGTAAACCACCCGTTATCGAGCTCATTTCGTCAGAAATTTTTTTCTGAATTTTTTCTTTACCATCATTAAACGCTGCTAGTATTAAGTCCTCAAGTATTTCAATATCATCTTTTGAGATTAATGACTCATCTATTTTTACAGACTTAACATTGTTCTTACCATCAACAATTATCTTAATAAGTCCTCCACCAGAAGTTCCTTCAGCTTCAAGTGACTCAACTTTTTTTTGAGCCTCAGCCATCTTCTTCTGAAGATCCTGAGCTTGTTTCATCATATTATTAAAATTCATTTATCTTATCCCTATTTAAATTTAATCAATATTTTCAACTTCTGTTCCTGGAAAAAAATCAATTATTTCTTTCACCTTGGGGTTTATACTTTTGTCACTTTCTGTGTCATCAATTGATCTACTCAAGTTTTTGATAAGATCCTCTGGGTTAGGTGATTCTTCTAAGTAAATAAGTCTTATAATTAACATCTCAAGACTACTTATAGGAGAAAAAGAGCTTTGAACTTCAATTAAACCTTTATTAAGCATTTGCCAAACCATTGAAATAGACTGAATTTCAAGTTTTGTAGATAGATTTTCTAAAAGTTGAAACTCGGACTCGGTTAATAAGTATTTTATACCCTCGTTTGCACCAATCTTAATCATTCCAATTTGATGAATATTTGTAATTAAATCTTTTAATATTAAGATAGGATCAGCACCGTGATCATACAGTTCATTTATTTTTTTCAATGAATCTCCTGTTCTTCCCTCAATAATTAGTTTTAAGAGATCTAAAATTTGAGTAGGATCATTTAGTCCAATCATTTCTTTAACCAATTCTTCACTCACATTTCCCTCAGAATAGGCAATACTCTGGTCAAGTAAAGATAGCCCATCACGAACCGATCCGTCTGCTGCCCTAGACAAAATCTTCAACGCCCCCTCATCAATTGAAATATTCTCATGAGAACAGATTTCATTTAAGTATTTGGATAAAGAGCCCGGCTCTACTCTTTTTAAATCGTATCTTTGACATCGTGATAAAATAGTTGTTGGAATTTTTCGTACCTCAGTAGTTGCAAAAATAAACTTCACATGTGGAGGTGGTTCTTCTAAGGTTTTTAAGAGTCCATTAAAAGCAGCGGTGGATAACATATGAACTTCATCAATTATATAAATTTTATATTTTGAAGAAATTGGTGCATACTGAACTCCTTCAATTAATTCTCTTATATCAGAAATACCTGTTCTCGAAGCAGCATCCATTTCTAATACATCAACACTTCTTGACTCTGATATTGATATACAATTTTCACATTCACCACACGGTTCTTGAAAGCTTTCTTTGTCTGCATCGATCGCCTGACAGTTCAGTGACATGGCAATAATTCTTGCAGATGTTGTCTTTCCAACCCCTCTTACACCTGTCAATAAATAGGCATTTGCAATTCTTTTTAATTTGATTGCATTTTTTATTGTCTGAACAATAAGTTCTTGACCGATTAAATCACTGAATTTTCTTGGTCTGTACTTTAGTGGAATTGGTATATATATATTAGTTGACATGGTATTAAGTCTAATTTAGTGGGAGATTAAAGCAACCCAAGTATAGTCATTACGGCTGCTTCTTTTCAGATCTGACCGGGTTCATGATAGACTTGCCTACTAAATCTCCCTCACTATTATAGCAGACAGAAACCAAAAATTGCTTTAATTAATTTAATAAATATTTAATTTTTAGTATGCCTAAAATAACTTTTGGTGACAATCCGTTAGATCATTCTTCAAAACTTAGAGGTGATAATAAATGGCAAAAAAATGCTTTACAGTCTGATAAATCAAAGTTCATGATTTTTTATGAAGATAGACCTCTTATAAAAACTGACCCCACCAACAGAGACAATCCAAAAATATATTGGCTTACTTATCAGGATATTAAATATTTACTCAATCAAAAAGTAATTATAATTTTCTTAGGTCTGATAGGAGAAAATATTTATTATGCCATTGATCTAAACGAACAAAATAATGAACCTGAGAAATTAGAAAGTGGTCTATCAAACGCTAAATTTATTGACCTTAGATCTATTGCGCCAATGATAAATAATAAGAGTGCGGCTGTAGTTGCACAAGCTAAGTCAATTTTTGAATGGAACAAGTCTGCTATTTATTGCACAAAATGTAAAGGAGTAGAGTTAGAAGTACTAGAGTCTGGATACAAAAAAAAATGCAGTCAATGTGAGAAAGAGTATTTCCCAAGAGTTGACCCAGTTGTCATAATGTTACCATTCCACGAAAATAAATGTCTTTTGGGAAGGCAAAAAATTTTTCCACCCAACATGTACTCAGCGTTAGCAGGATTCTTAGAGCCTGGTGAGACTATAGAGAGCGCTGTAATTCGTGAAGTAAAAGAAGAAGTAAATTTAAATACAGAAAATGTAATTTATAAATTTTCTCAACCTTGGCCATTCCCTTCTCAACTGATGATTGGGTGCCTTGCAGAAGTCGATAGCTTTGACCATATGGCTGACGAAGATGAAATAGAAGACTCAATTTGGCTTGATAAAGAAAATCTTACAGCTATTTTTGTTGGTAAGCATCAGAAGAGAATATGGATTCCTCCTCCCATGGCAATTGCTCATCAATTGATATTAGAGTGGATGCATAAAAATTAGCTTATGATCTGAATGAATGCTTAGGGTATACACCTAAAATATTTAATTGATTTGTATAATGAGTGATCTCATCTAAAGCAGCCTTCACAGGAGCGTCATTTGAATGGCCTTCAAATTCTAAATAAAATTGAGCTTTGTTAAAATCTCGATCGCTTATAAAGCTTTCAAGTTTTATCATATTGATACCGTTTGTCGCTAAACCACCCAATGCTTTGTATAAAGCAGACGGAATACTTTTAACCTCAAATATACAACTAGTTATATATTCTAATTCCATATTTCGATCTTGTTGTGATTTCGACATGATTAAGAATCTAGTTGTATTATTTTTGTCGTCTTCAATATTTTCTTTAATTATTTTTAAATCGTAGATTTCAGCAGCAAGATTTGAAGCAATTGCAGAGTCATGTTTATTTCCCTCTTCACTTATATATTTTGCTGAACCAGCTGTGTCAGCCATAATGATTGAAGTTAAAGATAGTTCATCAATTACTTTTTTACATTGTCCAATTCCCATTGAATGACTTCTAATATATTTTAAATCACTTATTTCAGACTCTTTTTTTGTAACTAATTGATGACGAACTCTCTCAAAATGTTCGGCATATATTTTTAAATTTGAATTACCTAATAGAGTATGAATATCCGCAACTCTTCCAGCAACAGTATTTTCAACTGGAATCATTGCCATTTCAGCTTTATCTTCAACAACAGCACTTAAAGCTTCCTCAAATGTCTTACATGGAATAACTTCACAACCAGAAAAACAGTTTTGACATGCTAAATGTGAATACGCTCCTAATTCACCTTGGAAAGATATTTTCTTCATGAATTTTTCATTACTTCTCTTACTAGTTCTAAATCCTCATGAGTATCAACACCTAATGGTAAGTTGTCAATTAATGCAGCACCAATATTCATATTATTATCTAAAGCTCTCAATTGCTCAAGTTTGAATGAAGTTTCTCTTTCTGATTGAGGTAGATTAATAAATCTTTCTAGTGAACTTCGACGGTAAGAATAAACACCAATATGATGAAAATGATTATTTTTTGTTTTTTGATCATAAGTCCGGGTAAAATCAATTGTTTTTGTAATTATTTCATTTTCATTGAACTCACATAATGCTTTTACGATGTTTTTATTTTTAAAATCCATATCCGTATCCATTTTTGCCACAAGTGTTCCAATTTCATAGTTATCATTTTGTAAAATATTCAAAACCTGTTGAAGATTTATAGCTAAGATATTTGGAAGATCACCTTGTAAATTAATCACATATTTAATTTCATTCATGGTGTCTATTTTAATCAGAGCTTCATAAATTCTATCGGACCCAGATTGATGATCTTGCTCTGTAATGACAGATATACCCCCTTCAT